>JACMQE010000175.1 GCA_014377145.1 Glaciimonas sp.
AAATAAAATACATAAGCCGGCCCGCTACCAGAAATCGCAGTGACTGAATCGATCAATGCTTCGTCTTCCAGCCAGACCGTGGCGCCCACTGCCCGCATGATCAAGTCCGCAGTCTTGCGCTGCTGGACCGAAACGCCGGCAGACGCCACCATGCCAGTGATGCCTTTACCAATCAATGCTGGCGTATTCGGCATGCAACGGACGATAGCGGCGTGCCCGCCTAACCAACGCGCCAAATCATTCATCTGAATGCCGGCGGCGATTGACAGCACCAACTGACCAGCAATAAATAGTGCCAGACTATGCACAACTTGCTTCATTTGCTGCGGCTTTATCGCTAATACGACAACATCACTACGATTGACGCTAACATCGATTTGGGGAGATGTAGTCACCCCAAATTGGTGCGCCAATTTCTGCAATACATCTGGATTCAAATCAACAACATGGATGTTTGCACCCTCGGTCACGGTCCCAGCCAGGCCGCCAATCAAAGCAGTCGCCATGTTACCGCCGCCGACAAAACTAATCTTACACTTATTTTCCATGTCTTTTACCTCATCGCTAAATTTATTGATCCAAATATGTATACGCATTTTTTACAGAAATCTACACAAAAAGAGCAAAAAATCACCAACTCTCACCCACAACCAGCCCTTATAGGTGTCAACGATTAACTTAAGAATAATCCCGCTTACCAAAAATAGCGCTGCCGATTCGAACAATCGTCGCGCCTTCTGCAATAGCAATCTCCATGTCAGCCGACATCCCCATCGACAGCGTATCAAGCACTAATCTATTTTGTTGTAATGTTAAAAATAATTTCCTCACCTGACGGAATGCTGCACGTTGCTGCACTACGTCGGCATTGGGCTCAGGAATCGCCATCAAACCCCGCAATGTCAGCCTTGGCAACGCAGCGATCTTGTGGGCTATTGCTAAGGCTTGATCTGGTGCGACGCCGCTTTTACTTGCTTCGCCGCTAATATTTACCTGTAGACATACATTTAATGACGCTAGATCCGATGGTCTTTGGTCCGATAGACGCTGAGCAATTTTTTCGCGCTCAATTGTGTGCACCCAATCAAAATTCTCAGCAATCAAGCGGGTCTTATTACTTTGAATCGGCCCAATAAAATGCCATTCAATGGCATCAGCCGTAGTAGAGGTAGCCTTGACCGCAATCATCTTGTCTAATGCTTCTTGCAAGTAATTTTCTCCAAATGCGCGCTGACCAGCTGCTCTGGCTTCTAATACAGCATCTGCGCCAAATGTTTTAGAGACCGCCAGCAGTCGCACGGTGTCAGCCGAGCGTCCCCCCAGGATAGTGGCACTTCGGATACTTTCATGTACAGCTTGCAACTTTTGAGAGATTGAGGACATAATTGAGCTTGTTGCATTTGGTTAAAAAATTGTGTTTAGCCTGCTATCAAATAGAATCCGAGGTCGCTACAGCACGCGTTCCTGCACCTGTTCCATCATCAGGCTATACAAAAAATAATACAGGGATTATAAACAGACATTACCGATCTTCTAGCTTTTTCGGTCAAGAACAGGGCCGCTGACTTGCATTTATCTACCGGTCTGCCACCGATGATTCGGGTCAATGGGGATGTCCGCCGCATTAATCTGCCGCCTCTGGATCATAAGGCTGTGCACGACATGATCTATGACATCATGAATGATGGCCAGCGCAAAGTCTACGAGGAAAATCTGGAATGCGATTTTTCGTTTGAAATACCGGGATTAGCGCGATGTCGGGTGAATGCCTTTAATCAGGATCGCGGCGGCGCAGCAGCGGTAATGCGTACCATTCCTTTACCATCCTCACGCTGGAACAACTTAACACACCGCGTATTTTTACCGAATTAGCATTAAAACCACACGGTCTGGTATTGGTCACGGGGCCACTGGTTCGGGTAAATCGACCAAGCTGGCAGCGATGCTGAACCATGTCAATGAAAACGAATACGCACATATTCTGACCATTGAAGATCCAATTAAATTTGTCCACCAATCAAATAAATACCTGATCAATCAACGTGAAGTAGGTCCGCATACTCACCTGTTTGACAATGCGTTGCGAGAAGATCCCGACGTGATTCTGGTGGGCAAACTGCGTGATCTGGAAACCATCCGATTGGCGTTGACAGTCGCGGAGACTGGACATCTGGTATTCGGCACTCTGCATACTTCTTCCTCAGCAAAGACTATCGACCGTATTGTCGACGTATTTCCGGAGGAAGAAAAAGAAATGGTACGGGCCATGTTGTCGTAATCATTACAAGCAGTGATTTCACAGATTTTAATCAAAAAAAGAGATGGCACCGGTCGCGTCGCTGCGCACGAAATAATGCTGGATACGCTGGCTATCCGTAGTTTAATTCGCGATAGCAAAATTACATAGATGTATTCTATGATACAAACCAGCAGTAACGTTGGCATACAGACATTGAATAGCGATCTGACCGATCTGGTGAAGCGCAATATCATCTCGGTCGCCACCGTGCGCGCTGCAGCAAAGACGCCGGATAATTTACCAGGCTAACAATTCAGGCTTCGGTTAAAGGCCATCACCAGGGTAACAAACATCGCAGAGCCGAATATCCAACAGTCATGACAATATCATGCTTGTGCAGCAAGAGCATGCATATAGTTTTTCATCCCCTTTTCTTTTCTCGACAACCTTAGGACGACAATGGAACGTGATCAAGCGACAAAATTCATGCATGACTTGTTACGCTTAAGGATGAGTAAACGCGGTTCTGACTTATTTATTTTACAGCCGACTTTCTCCCAGCGTTTAAAATCGATGGCAAGATCACGCCAGTATCGAATCAGCTACTGACCCCAGCGCGCACCGTTGAGCTGGCACGTGCGATCATGAACGATAAGCGAGCTGTAGAATTTGAGGCCACTAAAGAAAGTAATTTCATGATCAATCCAGGTGGCGGGGGCGGCTTCCGAGTTTCCACATTTGTGCAACGAGACCGAATCGGATTGGTATTGCGAACCATCAATACCGATATCCCCAATTTTAACGATCTTCACCTGCCAAACACGCTCAAAGAAATTGCCATGACCCAGCGCGGTCTGGTGATTATGGTCGGTGCCACAGGCTCGGGCAAGTCGACCACATTGGCAGCCATGATCGGCCATCGCAACGAAAACAGTTATGGACAAATTATTACACCTGAAGATCCGGTCGAATACGTTGATCCGCACAAGAAATGCATTATTACCCAACGCGAAATCGGTGTAGATACAGAAAGTTGGGAGGTGAAACTAAAAAATACCTTACGCCATGCGCCGGACGTGACATTGATCGGTAAAATCCGTGATCGTCAAACCATGGACTATGTAATTACCTTCGCCGAAACTGGACATTTATGTTTAGCGACGCTACATGCTAATAACGCCAATCAGGCGCTTGACCGCATCATTAATTTTTTCCCGGACGAACGGGGTAGCCAATTACTGATGGATCTTTCCTTGAACTTCAAGGCTGTCGTATCGCAAAGATTGGTGCCACTAAAAACTGCTAAGGGCCGTCGAGTAGCTATTGAAATCATGCTGAATTCACCGCTAATATCTGATTTAATTTTTAAGGGCAATGTGCATGAAATTAAAGAAATAATGAAGAAGTCGCGTGATCTTGAGATGCAAACATTTGATCAGGCTTTATTTAATTTGTACGATGCAGATCAAATTTCTTACGAAGACACCTTGCGCAATGCCGAGTTGGTCAACGATCTGCGGTTAGTGTTAAATTGCACAGCAAGGATGCCATTACACAGGTCCTGTCTCTTGCAACCGAACACTCTTAGGGATAATATAGCAATCAAACTAATGCAAGTCGCGCCGTAGATTTATAATTTCACCGTCGAACGCCTGGACGGAGCACCCACCGCACTGGCCGATTATCGCGACAAAGTAGTGGTGATCGTGAACACCGCGAGTAAATGTTGATTCACGCCCCAGTGCAAAGGGTTAGAAAAAATTTATAACAGATATTGCGATCAGGGTTTTGAAGTGTTCGGTTTTCCCTGCAATCAATTCGGTTTGCAAGAGCCAGAAAATACCGAAGAAATCTGGACTTTTTGCGAAAAGAACTAAGGCGTCAACTTCCCTTTATTTGTCAAAATTAATGTCAATGGAGAGCAAGCTGCGCCGCTCTACCAGTATCTGAAAAGTGCCGCACCAGGCTTGCTAGGGATAGAAGGAATCACGTGGAATTTACTAAATTCTTGATTAACAAGAATAGCACCCTGTTTGATCGCTATGCGCCATACACCAAATCAGAAGCACTTTCCGGCGATATCGAAGAATTGCTTTTGGCATAAAAAAGTGCAGCCTGAAGGCTGCGTTAAAGTAATGCCGAGAAACCCGTAAAAGGGGTAGATCAAATCCCCTATAAACCGTATAGAAAATCGTATAGCGACGACGCCAACAAGCCGCCAACTATTGGACCCAATACTGGCACAAAAGCATAAGCCCAATCGCTGTCGCGTTTTCCGGGAATAGGCAACAACGCATGCATCAGGCGTGGCCCCAAATCCCGGGCCGGATTAATCGCATACCCAGTAGTACCACCCAGTGAGACACCGATACTCATTACTAGCAGTGCTACCGGCAGGGCATCCAGCGCGCCTAAACCGTATTTCGGTGAGGCAATACTTAATACACCGTAGACCAACACAAACGTGCCAACCACTTCTGACACTACATTGCCAAAAAGGTTCCGTATCGCCGGGCCGGTGCAAAATACTGCCAGTTTGGTATCGCCGCAGGGAGTTTGCTCGAAATGTTTGCGATATACCAGCCACACTAAAAATGCCCCCATCATCCCGCCTAACATTTGCGCGGATACATAGCCAGGCACGCTAGCCCAGGCAAATTTACCGACAACAGCCAATCCAATCGTTACAGCCGGATTAATATGGGCTCCGCTAATCGACGCCACTACAAAGACAGCAACAAATACTGCCATCGACCAACCAACCGTAATCACAATTAGCCCACTGCCATGGCCTTTTGTCTTATTCAAAAGCACATTGGCGACAACACCGTTGCCCAGAAAAATCAGCAGAGTAGTCCCAATAAACTCTCCTATTAGAAGCTGCATTTTTTAGATCCTTCACAAGTTGTATGAAAATAAAAAAGTCAATTACATCAGTTAATGGTGATAGAAAGGTAAGGTTCAGGGAAGATAGAGATAAATTTAGACGTTGTTATCAGTCCAGGCAGTGGCTGCCACGATCGCCCGCTGCCAGCCCTTAATATTGGACGCGACCTCTGCGGCAGGTAAGTCTGGATAAAACCGCCGGCCCAACTGCCACTGCCCTCTTATATCCTCTCTACTACTCCAATAGCCAACTGCCAGACCTGCAAGATAAGCAGCACCTAGCGCCGTTGTCTCTGTTACTTTTGGACGAACCACATCGACGCCCAAAATATCCGCTTGAAATTGCATCAGTAGATCATTCGCCGTGGCACCGCCGTCTACCCGTAGTTCAGTAATGATAATGCCCGAATCCGCCTCCATCGCCTTTAGTACATCCATCGTCTGATAAGCGATGCTGTCCAAAGCCGCCCGGGCAAAATGTGCT
>JACMQE010000176.1 GCA_014377145.1 Glaciimonas sp.
GTCGTCCAACTTAGACATGCCAGCGATGATTTTTAGCAAAGAGGACTTACCCGTTCCGTTACGTCCAATCAGACCGACTCGCTCCCCGGTATCAAGAGAAAATTCAGCGCGATCCAATAATGCAACATGACCGAACGCAAGCTGTGCATTGGTAATAGAAATGACTGCCATATTAGAAAACCAGAAAAAGAAAGTCTGCGGAAACCACCACGCAGCCAATTAAATGAATAAAGTGCGCATTGTACCGATAGCTGGGTCTATCTCGCTAGAAGTTGTGTACTTTAGGGGCTGTTGTTGCATGTTACAACCATTTTGAATGGTCCATTTCTTTATTACTGTCTATTTTTATAAGCTATCATGTTAAATTGGTAGCCCATCTTAAGCCATGCAAAAAACAAATATCGTTCCTTCAGTTTTTCTCCCTCGCCATAGTTCATAGCCCAGAATTACAACTTCTTCTATATCCAGCTATATCCCCCTTCAAATTAATATAGCAAATTCGTAGCACTTGTAATCTATAAAAACTAACGGGTGATGCTGTTTTAGCGCATGAGTGTGAGTCTCCATTTTTTACGAGCGCAATCCGCGCAAAGCTACCGTTGAAACAGGGCAACCGATTGTTTGCATGTAAATCACCTGCGGGCATTAATTTTTATTGTGTAAATTACCAAACAACCATGGGCCGAGGAAATGATCGGCTTAATGCGTATGGCAAAAGGTGAAAACGATAGCATTCAGGCTCGGGGTAAAAAGAAACGTGGCCCCAAGCGGATAGCGCATTATTTATAACGCTATTAAGTGATCATCACCGGTCTTCGCTCGCCGTTCGACAATAATCAAGCTGAATGCGATATTTACATGCCTAACCTCAAACAAAAAATACAGGCTGTTTCCGTACCACTCAGGCTTCGATGTATTTTGCACGATTCGCTAATTTATCTCGCCACTTTGCGCAAGCAAGAACGCCCAGTATTCCAGGCTTTGGCTCAGGTCCTCTCAGGAAATGTTCGCGTACTTTGCTTTGGTGCTGAATAACGTTAGAGCTGAACATTATAAATGTATTTTTTTGTAAAGTTGCTATGCTCCAATCGAATTGCGTTACGCTAGACATGTCCTATCATGGTTCATCCTGGAGTTACGAAGCTGTCCCTAAAAAGTAATTAGTCTATAGAATTAAGAAAAAGATGTTTTTGAGTTGTAAATGAACTATTTAATCAGTACATTTTGGTCGGCAATGGTAATAAGTATTTTGATTTTCGATGACAAGACCCAAGAGACGCAATTGACTGATGAAAACGACGTCATGTACTGACACTTTGATCATTGCAGAGGATACTCGGCAGGCGAAACCAACTTGCTCAATGGGTTGTACTACAGTGCTAATATGACAATTTTGGTTGCCTTTAAAGGTGCTGAGAAAGTCGCTACAATTATCTGACGTGTACTGATAACAAGATAGCGGCTATCTATAAAAGAAGGTGTAAAGTCGCTGAAGTTCATAAGTTTTTGAACTTCAACAAGGCTTCAACAAGGCATTGGTGAGATCGCTAACCTGTACAATTATCACTTAAAGCAACCATGAATTCATATTAATTTACGCTGTGTTCAAACTGGAGTGTCTGAAAATAAAGTACAAAGCAAACCGCCTTGTATTGAGAGCAAAGCTTTTTATCAAAGCAACCCAAAAAGCATATGGTAAACTTCAGGCTTTGTGGGCTACATAACATCAGTTAATTATTTAAGGAAAACCAAACATGAAAAAAATAACATTTATTCTCGGACTTAGTATGTTGTGTATTGCCGCTGAGGCTGCTGATTGGCAAACTGTCGGTCAAACCAACGTATCTAGTTTGAAGTTAAATAGGGACTCGATCAAAGAGGTAAACGGCATACGCCAAGTATGGTCGATGTGGAACTTCCAGGAGCCTCGTAAAAATGAAGGAGATCCTACCTTCCCGTCATTTAAGTCTTATCAGGACTTGACTGAATATAATTGCACTGAGAAAACTACTCGACTAACGAAGGAAATTTTATTTGTTGAAAATGACGGGCGAGGTGACAAGCGCGATCATTCAAATGCTCTTAAAAATAGCAAATTTATAATTCCCGTGAAGGGCTCTTTGGCAGATGGAATTATGACAAATTTTGTTTGCAACCAAACACTTGGTGGTAATTAAATTTTAGCTAAGGCACACCTGAATAAGTACCAAATATGTCGAAGTAATTAAAACCAAAAAATTGATCCAAAAGATATGCCAACAAGAATGCAATTTTCAACTACATTCGGTGTTTTATCGCTGAATGTAGTGCCTCCTGCGCTATTTCTCGCACGCTGGACGCACTAAGCTCCTTAATAGCGCACCCATTTTACGCAATATAAACAAGTTAGCCAGTATGCAGGTGACGAAGAAACGATCGGCGTTTTTCGCCATACCGCGATAGCGTACTTTCGCAAAACCAAAATGGTGTTTAGTAATGCCAAAGTAATCCTCAACTTTGGCACGCACACCCGATTTGCGGCGGTTTTTCCTGCGCTCTTCTGCGGTCAGTTCATGGGAACGTGTACCGCGACGATTGGTAATATAAAGTGTATTTTTGACAACTTTCATGATGGTTTTTTAACCGATATAGGCAGAACATCCCCTACACACTTCTCACCGCCATGCAGCAACCCAGACAATAGTTGACTGTCGTGGACATTGGCTGGCTTGACTACGACGGAGTGGGGCAACGTGGTTTTGCTATAGGCGCCGATAGGGCCTTTCATGCCAAAGTGCCATTTTCGGGTCACGTTTTTTGTCTTTTTTTATCGACCGTGGCGCGGCAATGATTGTGACATCAACAATAGCGCCACCGGGCACCTTCATGCCACGCTCTTGCAAATGCCCACCGACTACTTCAAATGCACGTCGTCCCAGATCATGGCGTTCCAGCAAGTAACAAAATTTACACACTGTTGTTTCATCAGGAACTGGTTCGCAGCCAAGATCAATGCCGACAAATTCACGCATCAAGATCAATCCATATAGCGCTTCTTCCAACGCCGGATCAGATAAGTTGCACCAATGCTACAAAAAATACAGTCGCAGCATGCGCTCCAGTCCGATCAGGGAACGGCCATTACCAGCCTTCGGAGAATGTGGGCTATCAATTCACGCAACGTGGTCCAAGGGACTACTTGATTCATTTCGGCCAAGAACAATGCTCGACGCGTCGTTTTAGCGTACTTATCAAAGCTACCCGCAGAAAGAAACGTTTACCATCGCTTTTACCCATGTGTAGTGGCTATATCTTGCTTAATGCTTGAACCGCGTTGGACGTTTACTTAATCAGAGATGCCTTAGGATTACCGAGCGTGACTCTCATCGTAGAGCAGGAAATCATCTCTACAACGACTCTGGATAGATTTATGTGTAAGTATTCAGACTTGATCCGACAGTTACCCTATTTGAGGTTGGTGATTGTCAGGTCAAATTTAGTTGTTCAATTTGGTAATTTTATCGTGCCATGCCCCTCTTCCGTCGATTAAAGTTTGCATCGGTGTTCGACCACAATACATCTTTCTTTGATGCTTGTGATCGTTATTGTAATACGTCAGTCAGGCGTCTAAATCGATCTGCAGTTCGTCAATGGTTGATAAATTTTGCGATGGAATGTAACTTGGTAAAACTCTTGCAAGATTGTTTTATGCAACCGCTCATATATACCATTGATTTGTGGATGACGGACTTTAGTTTTGGTATGCTTGATGTCATTCAACGCCAGATAGAGTTGGTAATCGTGCGATTCAGGTCTGCCACCGTATTCTGTACCGCGCTCAGTGAGCATTCGAATCAATCCCATTTCTTGCTCGGCGAGGAACGGCAATACCCTGTCATTCAACAGCTCTGCTGCAGTGATTAGTGTCTTGGTAGTTTAAAGTTTAGCGGCAGCCCATTGCGAATAGATATCGACAAACGTCTGCTGGTAAATGCGTCCGATGCTCTTGAGCGCGCCAACATAGAACGTATCCTGGCTACCGAGGTAGCTAGGATGAGCAGCTTCAATTTCACCTTGCGCCACGTCGTCTTTTTGCTTATTCTCTAGCGCGACGACCTGGGCCTCGGTAAACACATACCTGTTTGGTAACATGTCGTTCTAAGGCCACTAAGCGTCTCTTGAACGATTCAAGGTCACACCGTAACCAAACAGATCGAACGCCAGAGGTTGACAAGAAGGTGCCACGCTTACGTAATTTATTGGAAACCTGCACCTGACCGAGACGTGTTGCTCCACTGCAAAGGCAGCAACAGCTTTCTCCGTTGCTTCCTCAACACGATTTCTAAGGTTAGGTTTCATCCGGTTGGTATCGATCAAAGCATCGACACCCCCGGTGGCCTCTATGGCCGATTGATAACGGTAAAAGGTATCTCGGGAAAATCCCGTTACCCTGCAGACATGGGATACATTCCCAAGTTCGGTAGCTAAATTTAGCGGCTCGATCTTGTGCTTGATGACATTCTGAGGAAAACTACACGTGGGGTTACTCTTTGGCGCTTACGCGCTGGTTTAATAAAGATCCGCACCTTGTTATCAAACCGGGTGGCCCTGCCATTTGGCAAGGCTTTACTGTCAGATCAAGTCTGAACTAATGCAATTTTATGCAAGCTAACTACAACATCAAAATTAGCCTTGAAAAAATCGGGATGAACGTAGATTTTTACATTCTTTCGATTGGAATTGTGATTTAATTTATCATCGTAACCACGTAAAAAAAGCTACTCGCAATGCTGTAAGTGACTTTGATACTACTTATTTTGGTGGCCCCCCGCAGAGTCGAACTGCGCACCAACGGATTATGAGTCCGCTGCTCTAACCAAGCATGAGCTAGGGGGCCATTTTTTTACTTAAACTGTTTATTTGATGCCGGTCTCGCAGTTCTTAAGCTGATCAGCATTGTAGAAGAATTTCCGCCTTAAACGCAACTATTGTTAGGGTCTCTGAGTAGGAATACGAATACAGATGCAATTTGTACCTTTAGTTATCTTCGAGGAAGCTCTTTAGTTTATCGGAACGCGAAGGATGACGTAGTTTTCGCAGTGCCTTGGCTTCTATTTGGCGGATACGCTCACGCGTAACGTCAAACTGCTTACCGACTTCTTCGAGTGTATGATCCGTTGACATCTCGATACCAAAACGCATGCGTAGTACTTTGGCTTCGCGTGGTGTAAGGGAGTCAAGAATATCTTTTACTACTCCGCGCATTGATGCGTGCAATGCCGCATCGGCTGGTGCCAGCGTATTGTTATCCTCAATGAAATCACCCAGATGTGAGTCATCGTCGTCACCGATTGGTGTTTCCATCGAAATTGGCTCTTTGGCGATCTTCATGATCTTGCGGATTTTATCTTCTGGCATTTCCATTTTGATTGCCAATGTCGCTGGGTCGGGCTCAGCACCGGTTTCCTGCAAAATTTGACGAGAAATACGATTCATTTTGTTGATCGTTTCGATCATATGAACCGGAATTCGGATAGTCCGTGCCTGATCTGCGATTGAGCGTGTGATGGCCTGACGTATCCACCAGGTTGCATACGTCGAGAACTTATAGCCGCGACGGTATTCA
>JACMQE010000177.1 GCA_014377145.1 Glaciimonas sp.
AAGCGCAGCGCCAGCAGATTTTGTACGGTTTCTTTGCCCAGATAGTGATCAATCCGGAAAATTTGTGATTCAGAAAATATTTGACCAACTTCGGCGTTGATTTGCTTTGCGCTGGTGAGGTCGCGCCCGAGTGGTTTTTCAAGCACGACGCGCGAGTTCGGTGTGGCCAGCCCACAGCTGGAGAGATTGCGGCAGATTTTAGAAAATAGAGCGGGTGGCGTTGCCAGATAAAAGACGTTGGTAACTTTTGGATCAGAGCGCATAGCAGTTACTAGCGCCTTATACGATGTTGCGTCAGTGGCATCCATTGCTACATAGCGGAGACGGGTACAGAAACGATCCCAGAGTGCGGTATCAAAAGTTTCCATTGAAATGTGGGGTTGGGCGTCACGCTCTATTTGCTTCAGAAAATCTTCATGCGAAATGTTGTGTCGCCCGATGCATAGGATCCGGGCATTCGGTGGTAAATCATCAGCGCGGTCCCGCGAATACATTGCCGGTAACAATTTACGCATGGCGAGATCGCCAGTGCCACCAAAGATTGCCAGATCAAATTCTGCTAGAGCCATGGTGTTTGATTTTCTGTTTTACGAAAGAATTATTTATTTGGGCTTATAAATGTATAAGCGATATAAAACTTGTTAAGCTCTGACCGTGTAAGCAAGAGCCATAACTGGCAAATATTGCCGAGTTAAAGTGATGAGCGTGCCCGTGCGATCAAACCATTAGTAGAACTGTCGTGCTGGTCTACCAAGGTATTACCTTTCAACTCATCGAGGATATGCGTGGCTAGCACCTTGCCAAGTTCAACACCCCATTGATCAAAACTGTTGATACCCCAAATGACACCTTGGACAAATACTTTGTGCTCGTACAAGGCGATCAATGCGCCGAGCGAAGTCGGTGTCAATTTTTGCATCAGGATGGTATTGCTAGGATGATTTCCTGGAAACGTACGATGCGGCAAGAGAGCATCGATTTCCGGTTCCGACAATCCTTTACTTTGCATTTCAGATCGTACTTCCTCTGCAGTTTTACCACGCATGAAAGCTTCTGATTGTGCAAAACAATTTGCCAATAATGCTGCTTGATGACCGGGCAGGTGATGGCTGGGTATCAACGCGGCGATAAAATCTACTGTCGTAATGTCGGTGCCTTGATGCAATAGCTGGAAGTAGGCGTGCTGACCATTGGTGCCGACATTTCCCCAGATAACCGGACAGGTTTTAATCTGGACAGGTTTTCCATCAAAGGCTACGCGCTTGCCGTTGCTTTCCATTTCGAGTTGCTGCAGATAGGATGGGAAATTGCCCAAATCCTGATGGTAAGAGGCAATTGATAACGACGCACTGCCGCAGAAATTGTGCTGCCAGATACCGACCAATGCCAGAATAACCGGCATGTTTTGTTCCAATGGGGCGCTGCGAAAATGCGTATCCATCGCATGCGCGCCACTTAAAAATTCAGTGAACTGTGTAAAGCCGATTGCCAATGCAACTGACAAGCCAATCGCTGACCATACCGAATAGCGACCAACAACCCAATCCCAAAATGGAAACATATTTTGCGGATTAATACCAAATGCCTTAACGCCCTCGATATTGGTGGACACCGCCACAAAGTGATGTACCAGATCACTTTCCTGCGCAGCATCAGCTTGACTTAGAAACCAACGTCGTGCGCTGTGCGCATTCATTATGGTTTCCATTGTAGTAAATGTTTTGGAAGCGATCACAAACAATGTGCTGGCGGGGTCGATTTGTGAAAGTACAGCGTCCAGATCATGGCCATCAACGTTGGAAACAAAATGCATTGTCAGTCGCGCATGCTGAAATGACCGTAATGCTTGGCAGACCATTTTAGGACCGAGGTCAGAACCACCAATGCCGATATTGACAATATCGGTAATAGGCTTGCCGCTGTAACCGCGCCATTTTTCAGAACGTACTGCTTCGGTAAATTCTGCGATCTGTTGCAGTACCGCATGCACATCAGCGTTCACTTGTTGTCCATCCACAACGAGTGGGGCATCCATTGGCGGCCAAGGTTGGCGTAGCGCTGTGTGCAGGACTGCACGCTGCTCGGTCATGTTAATTTTTTTTCCGACAAACATTGCTTCGCGCTGCTGCTCAACGTTGCGTTCACGCGCTAGATTGCATAGCAAAAACATGGTGTCGGTTGTTAGCGTATTTTTGGCATAATCCAAAAACAGACCGGCAGCCTCCAAAGAGAACGTATTGAAGCGATGGGGATCTGCGGCGAACAAATCACGCAAAGTCTGTTTTTCCGTCGTGGCGTGGTGGGCTTGCAGCGCTAGAAAAGCAGTAGCATCAGGGTCGAGGCTAAAGGTATTGCGTGTAGTATTTGCGGTATTAGGCATGTCCATAGTCTCATAGCAACTTGAATTACGTATGACTATACAATACCTCTATTAATTTATAGTAATTTCACTACAAATTATTGTCGAGAATATGTGACAATATGTTTTTTAATGATTAAATTGCATCATTATGAATAGTAATATTTGTCGAATGAAGTGGATTAAATGGGAAGAAAAACCTTTTATTTCCCCGATGATTGATAAGGATAGGCATTATTTTTAATTCATCCATTGCCATTAAAATTTATTCAACATAGGACCGGCTAAAATAAATTGTAGTAAAATTTCATTTTTACAGTACTTATAGCTTATATTTAGTTCCTATCAGCTTGTTTTGGTTTAACTTTATTAAGGATTTAAAGCATGCCTGTTCAAGCCAGTGTAGCTAAAGTTACCGAGCGCATTATCGCGCGCAGCCAGCCATATCGTCTTGCCTATTTAGCGCGTATCGACATAGCGCGGCGTCAGGATGTGCAGCGCGGAGTATTATCTTGCGCCAACCTAGCGCATGGATTTGCTGCCTTCCCAGTCAATGATAAGTTACGACTTAAGCAGGATAAAGATCTGTCGGTTGCGATCGTGTCGTCTTACAACGACATGTTGTCTGCCCATCAGCCGTTTGAGCATTTCCCACAAATTATCAAAG
>JACMQE010000178.1 GCA_014377145.1 Glaciimonas sp.
CAAAGTTATTTATCAAAGTAACCCGCACAGCATATGCCGAACTTCAAGTGCTGCGTGCAGCGTAACATCAGTTAATTAAGACTTACACAAAATCTCTCCGACAAAGTTGTGCTCTACTAGTCGTGCTAGCGCACTGTCTTCGTCGGCACGCTTTGATAGGACAACTTTGCGTAAGTCCTATTAATATGTATAGATAGCTTCAAAAATTAGGGCTAATTTCGCACAAATTTTGTGTTGCCAAAGGGCTGTTTTGAGACCGATTGAATGGCTAAGCTGTGTATTCGCTTCACCACTTCTATCGAAAAGCCATCATGCTCATTTGACCGTCCTGTCCTCGACCGCGCCGGATAGTACGGTATCAACCAAGGTTGCGCAGTCGCTGTCCCAGCTGACCGTTACCATTTTGTACAAAAAACCAGAACTCACTTCGATTGCGATTTCCCACATCAACTCAACGCATTGGTTCGTGGGTGGACAAAGTCTGCAACAGGATTACAAGGCGAGTTTCTTTTTCGCTATTCGCATTACCGACGAAACCAATACCGCGCACGAAAAAGCCGATTATATCAATGTAGTGTTCAATGCAATGAACCCCTTGTTGGGCGATTTGCACCATGAAAGTTTTACGTCTACGTGCATGATGCGCGTGCGGCGGCGTATGGTTATGGCGGCTTGACGTAGCAAGAACGCGGCGTTGTAGCTAGACTGAAACACGGTGACGACGATTATCATTGCGGACGGCGATGCAGATGCAACGGGCCGTATGCATTGGTGGTTTTTGCCCACGCTATTCAATAGAAATTGGCTACATTAGCGGTGTTGTTGCTGTCCTTTGTACTCCTGACTAGAGCCGAAGAGGGCTGCCTGCAATATCATTTGAATGTGAATAAAAATACACCGAAGGTTGAGCATTTGTGCACCGAGTTGTATTTCGAGCTGGTGCACCTGACGCGAGACGATGGGTGCGATTGATTTAATGCCGCCGCTGCCATCGTAACACTGTCTGGCTCCACCACCCGCCTGAAGGCGTGCATTGCTGCCAGTTGGTCCATCGTGTCGAGAAATTTTTGCTGGACAGTCCGCATTTTCTGGCAGAGCACAAAAGCGAAACGGTGCCGAGTAAGCAGTTTTTGGACGATCTGCGCGCAAAAGCGATGCTTAAATGGACCTTTTATCAATGCCAGCGTTGTTTACGTCGGGTGAGCGCATGGGCAAGTTTCGCTGCGGTCGGAATCAATTGCTAAGAGATGAGAGTGGCCAGGATTATATCTCGATGGAGGATTGTGTCCTTAAAATACTGGATGAACTGGAACAGCCACAGCATGTGCGTCAACGCTTTACGGTCGGATACCACACGCATCAAAACGGCGGAAAGGCGTGCGTTGGTCACAGGACGTCTTTTCTGCCATTGTCAGTTGGTGCTAATAGGTGCCAGCAGCGCTAAAAACGGTAATATTTCTTTTTTAGCAGCATCCCCGTGTGATACCGTTATAAGCCTGTTTTGCGTTTTACCTTTTCTTGATCGAGCGCATTTTTATTCTTTATTAGGACTTACGCAAAATCGTTCCAGCAAGGCGTGCTGGCGAAGATAGTACTCAATTACGGCTAGGAGAGCACAACACAGCTGGGCGATTTTGCGTAAGTCCTACTTATTATGACCTGAAATTATGTGCCAGCTCCTTGGAATGAATTACAATGTACCGACCAACATCGTGTTTGGTTTTATCGGCTTTGCCACTAGTTCGTCGTTGTCTGATCAAATCGAAAAATGTCATCGCGCATATTCGCAAAGCCACGCAAGGTCAAATGTCGCTGGAAAACTACCATCCTTTCGTGCGAGAGTTGTGGGGACACTATTGAGTATTTGCCCATAACGACGATTTAAAGTCGTTTGCGCCGGCCTTGTATGGGACATTTCGCCCAATGGGAAATACGGATAGTGAATTGGCGTTTTGCTACATTTTGCAGGAATTGTGGCAGCGCTTTGGTGAAACCTTGCCGAATCTTGGGCAATTGTCGGCAGCTGTGCAAGAGCTGTGTGATGGGATCGTCACCCACGGCACCTTTTTAATATACTGTTATCCGATGGATCGGCGCTGTTCGCCCATTGCTCGACCAACTTGCATTATCTGCTTCGTCAGTTTCCGTTTACGCAAGCAAAATTATCTGACGAAGATGTGATCGTCGATTTTTTACAAGTCACAATGCCCAAAGACCGGGTTGCCATGATTGTGACCGCACCGCTGACGACCAATGAGTTATGGACCCAGTTTGGCGCAGGGAAATTGAAGGTGTTTGTGGAGAGCGAAGTACAGGCTTGAAGAAAGTGAATTATTGGCCCATCACCATTGGGGCAGTGGGGCAATACTCCAGCGATTTGAGCGCTTAGACTTCGACGTAATCAATCGTCAGCGGCGCATGATCAGAAAACCGCTCATCCTTGTAGATGGCAAGAGCTTGTGCTTTGGCAGCGATGCCAGGGGTTGAAATGTGGTAATCGATACGCCAGCCAACGTTCTTGGCCCAAGCCTGACCGCGATTGCTCCACCAAGTGTATTGCTCGGCACGTGTATCGACTTTGCGAAAGACATCGACCAGCGCGACTTCATTAAACAAATGCGTTAACCAAGCCCGCTCTTCCGGCAAAAATCCGGAATGCTTTTTATTGCCTTTGAAGTTTTTCAGATCGATCTCGTGATGGGCGATATTCCAGTCGCCGCAGATGACGACTTCGCGGCCGCTGGCTTTGAGTTCTTGCAAATGCGGCAAGAAGGCTTCCATAAAGCGGAATTTTGCTAATTGGCGTTCTTCGCCGGAAGAACCGGATGGACAGTATAGGGAAATGACGGTCAGGTAACCGAAACCGCATTCGACATAACGTCCTTCGGCATCGAACTCTGGATTGCCAAAGCCGATTCGAACGGTGTTGGGGATGCGCTTACTGTACAGTCCAACGCCAGAATAACCTTTCTTTTCAGCATAATGAAAATTGCCGATGTAACCTCCTGGTGCCAGCATTTCCGGTGACATGTCAGCAGCTTGTGCCTTTAATTCTTGTACACAGATAAAGTCAGCGGATTGTTTGGCCATCCATTCAAAAAAACCTTTTTTAGTAGCGGAGCGAATACCGTTGAGATTGGCGGAAATAATTCTTGGCATATTGAATAAAGTGAGAGTCGAAGTGAGGGGTGGAGTCAAATCAAAGACCTATAAAAGGAGTGGTCAGTACGCAATGCATCACGAGAATACAAACAAAACCAAGCAAACTTGTCATCGCAGATCTGAACACATTAGGATAACCGATTTGGCTGCGATGGCTATGGAGAAAGCACCGACGATTGGGCTTTATCCTTATTCATTATGATCATACTTATAACGTCGATTCTCCTATGGCATTCAGCTTAGCCCAACCAGCGCATAGCAAAATTGGTATTAAAAAAAGTGTTTTCATTGGCTTTGTTACCGCCGTTGCAGGACGTCCTGAGGCATTGACCGAAGTCGCATGTTTGCGCCGGGAACATCCGAATGCAACGCATGTTTGTTGGACACTGCTGGCAGGCGGTCATTCTGGCGCATCGGACGATGGCGAGCCGGGTGGCAAAGCTAGTTTACCGATGCTGAATGTATTACAGCATCAGGATTTAGAGCAGGTGTTAGCAGTAGTGACGCGGTATTATGAGTGGTATCCGGCTAGGTGCTGGCGGTCTGGTGCGTGCTTACACAGACGCGGTGGCGCAAGCGTTATGCAGGTAGAAAAGATTGCATTAGTGGTGACCACAACCCTCTGCTCGACGGTGCCCTATGCGTTGGAAGGATCAATGCGCCGCTTGTTGCAGCAAAGCGGCGTAACCTTGGGCGAGGTGACCCATGGCGATATGGTCAGTATGTGTTTTTTGTTACCGCTTTCTGCTGCGCCTGCTTTACGTCGAAAGGCGAATGAGCTGTGTCATGGGGCATTGCAATGGTGTGAAAATGACGCTGATTAAAGGGTAATAGGACTTACGCAAAATTGTCCCAGTAACGGACTTGCCAATCCCGCCGACAAAGACAGTAAGCTAGTATGACTAGGACAGTGCAACGCTAATGGGGCGATTTTGCGTAAGTCCTCGGTAAGCTATAGATTAGGTGGCGGGGATAGTATTGCCAATACCAATGGGAACTGCCATTGTGTAGGCAATGCACGATTGATTTAATAATACCTATATGGAAATAGATATGCCCGATGGGAATGGCCACCGCGACGATACAATGAGGTAACGTGCCACTATTTTCTTGTTTTAGCGGTATATCCAGCCATGTGGATTTTTCGCCTACAACACCATTTTCACCATCGGATGGATCGATAGGGCGCTATACAAGTTATCAAGTTGCTCGCGGCTAGTTGCCAACACCGTGACGGTGAGTCCGGTATAATTGCCTTTTACGGATGGTCGTACTTCTAGTTTTCCGATGTGAAAAGTCGGGTCGTACTGTACCACTACACTGACAATCGTTTCAGCAAATGTATCTTGGGTTGGCCCCATGATTTTGATAGGAAAATCGCTCGGATAAAAGATCAGGCTATCTTTAGGAGGAATAACTGGCGTATTCATAATGGTTGCTCTATTCTTCTAGTGATCAAGTGGCGTGCAATATTGGTGTCACCTGCGGCATGGCTGTAATTCAGTGCCCTGTCCAGTACTTTCAGCACATTCAGACCGAAGCCGCTTTAGCACACTGGTAAGTCTGATATAACTGCGTATAAATAGGGCTAGGTTAGCCCTGTCTGACTATTTTGTCATCAATTGCAGTCACAGGAAAAGTTTCCTTGATTGCTGACGACAGCAGTACTGCGTCGGCATCAAATACTGCATCGCGGGATAGTCGGCGGGCGTTGAATTGAATATTGCCTGCGGTGTATAATTTTCCAATCAGACCGTAACGAATATCCCCTAAAATAAGGTTATTCTTCGGCGGTGCCATCAGTACCCGATTTTTAACGATCCAGACATTAGAGGACGATGTTTCGGTCAAAAATCCGTCCCGAAATTGAATCGCTTCGACTACGCCGTGCTCCGCCGTATATCGTGCCGCCGGTACATTGCGAAGGAGAGAAATTAATTTGATTTCGCAATGCAGTCAGCGCTGATCTTCCATTAATATACAGGATACGCCTTTCGCGTGTACTAGACCGCTCGGTAAGACCATGGGATTGGTCCTGATGAAAACGGTCGGTGTCAGTGCTTCTTTGGGGAACGCATGACCATGCTTGGCAACGCCTCTTGTCAAATGAATATAAACCCATCTGGTCGGCGCTATCAAATGTGGTGATGACCTGATTGATCAAGGCCATCTACTCTTCCTTATTATGTGGATTCGGTATATCAATTGCCTTCAGGCTAAGGAATAAGCGGGCTATATGAGGCGTAGCGCGAAACGCTTTTCCAGCATAAATAGGAATGACCTCATATACACCGTCGCCAAAAATAAAGCCGCGATCCAACACTGAGATACTCCAACACCGAGATACGCGCTTTAGACAGCGGCGTCATGACGCCATTGAGATAGGCGATGGGATCTTGCATGTTAGCTTTCTAAAAAAGTGAAGATTTAATGGCCTATGCAAAATTGTCCCAACAAGGCGTGCCGACAAAGATAGTACGCTACTACGTACGGTTAGAAAAGCACAACGGCGCTGGAGCGATTTTGCGTAAGTCCTAGTGAAGATTAATTCTGACACAAAGTATGTTCTACCTATAAGCAAAAAAGTATGGTGAAAGCGCGTGATATGAAAGAGTGTACATATTCACCAATACGGCACGCCATAAAAAACGGCAGTTTGAGCTACCGTTTTTTGCTGCATTTTTGCTTTGTTTTCTTGCATAGGCAGAAGCACCCTATACACGCCTCTCGCCGCCATGCAGCAACTTGGACAATGTGATTGACTGTCTAGCAAGTGACGAAATTTACACACGTCATTTCCTCAGGCATCGGTTTGCAGCCAAGATCAATGCCGACAAATTCACGCATTGAGATCGCGTCATACAAGGCCTCTTCTACGCGAGGATCAGACAAATTGTGCCAATGCGGCAAAAAATATAGCCGCAGCATACACTTCAGTCGATCGGTGCACGGCGATTACCAGACTTCAGATATTGTGCGGGCTAATCCATTCGGCACTATTCGATCAGGGCACGACTTGATCCATCTGGGCCAAAAACACACCACGACGCGGCGTTTTAACATATTTGTCAAAACTGCCTATTGCACAATGCAAGCGTCGTTTGTTTTATCGAATTTACCAATCTGTAGTTTCTATATCTTGCTTAACGCTTGAATTGCGTTGGACGTTAATCAGAGACGCCCTACTAAATCAGGACATACTAGGTCTTCTAGTGAGATTGCTAGAGTCGGGAACCGTGCAATATCGGTAAAAAACCCGATAATACCTCCCAGGCATTCGGGCGGAGTCGCTCAGATCCTCTAGGGAAGGCACATCATGTACAAAGCGGTTAACAAAGATAGAAAATACAGCCAAAATATCCCTGCGTCAACCCGAAAACGGTATACAGGACAGTGATA
>JACMQE010000179.1 GCA_014377145.1 Glaciimonas sp.
GGCGGTACTTTCTCGATTTCTAATGGTGGTACGTTTGGTTCTATGCTGTCGACGCCAATTATCAACCCGCCTCAATCGGCCATTTTGGGTGTGCATGCAACTAAAGACCGTGCAGTCGTTGAAAATGGTCAAATCGTGATTCGTCCAATGAACTATCTGGCCATGTCTTACGATCATCGTATTATTGACGGTCGTGAGGCAGTGTTGGCGTTGGTCGCTATGAAAGATGCGTTGGAAGATCCAGCACGTTTGTTGCTGGACTTGTAAGACAAACAAAGTAATTGCGCTCTGAAATCATCAAATTGACTCGTTTAAAAATTTGGTGGCTTCAGTTGCATCGTTTTAGGTCAACCTATTGAAAATTAACTTTTCTGCCTAAAACGCAATCGAGGCGGTTAGCGGTATCTTGCCAGCAGGTGTGGAATAAGTTACGTATAAGTTCTAGTAACAAGCGATCAAATAAATACCTAATTTTACTGGCTGTAATGCGTGAGCTTTTCAACAAAATGCACCGCAAATCAAAGAAGGAAAAATATGAGCAAGCAATTTGACGTCATCGTCATCGGTGGTGGTCCTGGTGGTTATATCGCAGCAATTCGTGCGGCACAACTTGGTTTCAGCACCGCCTGTATTGATGAGTGGAAAAATGCGAACAACGGGCCTGCACCAGGCGGAACATGCACTAATGTCGGGTGCATTCCATCAAAGGCAATGCTGCAATCATCTGAACATTTTGAACATGCGGGTCATACTTTTGCTGATCATGGTATCGATATCAAGGGATTAAGCTTAAATCTACCGCAGATGCTGGCGCGTAAAAACACCGTTATCAAGCAAAATAATGATGGCATCCTATATTTGCTGAAAAAGAATAAAGTTACTTTTTTTCACGGGCGCGGCTCTTTTGTAAAAGCCGATGTCAATAAATACGATATAAAAGTTGTCGGCAAAACGGAAGAATTAATTAGCGGTAAACACATTATTCTAGCGACTGGTTCCAATGCACGCGAATTGCCGGGCGCGGCTTTTGACGAAAAACTAATCCTTTCAAATACCGGTGCACTGGCAATCGATACTTTGCCAAAGACACTCGGCGTGATCGGTGCAGGTGTCATCGGTCTTGAAATGGGAAGCGTCTGGCGTCGTCTGGGCACTGAAGTTACTGTACTCGAAGCGCTACCAGTTTTCCTTGGTGCGGTGGATGATCAAATCGCCAAAGAAGCAGCCAAGCTATTCGCGCAACAGGGTTTGTGCATCAATCTTGGTGTCAAAATTGGCGCGATCAAGGTCGGGAAAAAAGATGTTTCTGTTGAATATACGGACGCCAAAGGTGAAGTCAAAAAAGCAGTGTTTGATAAGTTAATCATTTCCATTGGCCGCACACCAAACACCATTGGTCTTAATGCCGAAGGTATTGGTTTGCAACTCGACGAACGCGGTTTCATTAATGTTGATATTGATTGCAAAACCAATCTGGCAAATGTCTGGGCAGTTGGCGACGTAGTGCGTGGCCCAATGCTGGCGCATAAAGCTGAAGAAGAGGGCGTTGCGGTAGCAGAGCGTATCGCTGGTCAACACGGGCACGTCAATTTCAATACTATTCCGTGGGTCATCTACACCTCGCCAGAAATCGCATGGGTGGGTAAAACCGAGCAGCAGCTGAAAGCTGAAGATGTTGTGTATAAGGTAGGTACGTTCCCAT
Organism: Glaciimonas sp.; assembly: GCA_014377145.1. The sequence continues at coordinate 1,703 of JACMQE010000179.1, forward strand.
TCCTGGCAAATGGCCGGGCGCGTGCATTGGGAGACACTTCCGGTATGGTAAAATTTTTAGCCGATGCAAAGAGCGACGAAATTCTCGGTGTGCACATTATCGGACCGATGGCGTCTGAGTTAATTTCTGAAGCTGTTGTAGCAATGGAATTTCGCGCTTCGGCGGAAGATATTGGACGTATCTGTCATGCGCATCCTTCACTATCAGAGGCGACTAAAGAAGCTGCTCTGGCAGTCGATAAGCGTTCTCTTAACTTCTAGCAGAAATTCCGATGCGCCATTTTGAGTGTACTGAAGTTGTCGTCGCCGTATCTGATGGTGAATTTGTACGCAGTTTGTAGAAAAAGTGGCTATTACACCGCAGAAACTGTCTACAAAGCACCTCCTGGGTTCGGCTTACCCAATATGGGCAGTGGTGCTGGAGGCGGCAGTATTGGCTTGGGAGTGGGCATGACTTTCCCGCTGAATGTCGGCGGTAAAAGCAATGTCTATCCTAGTCGGATAACGGTCGAAATGGAACCATTGTAGGGATGATGAACTTTCGATTAAGCGTGGGTGAGCAAAGACTCGCCCATTTTTTTGTCCACCGATTCTGATAGCTTAAGAGTAAGTTATCGGTGACGAATTACGGGTGTGTGACGTAGGTGAAAATTGAATATCATGAATGCCCTGGAATTCTACGAACAGACGCTGGCACAGCGTGGATTTAGCTCGGATGCTGCGCAATTACAGGCGGTTGAGCGCCTGCAACGATCTTACGATGAATGGGTAGCTTTCAAGGCCCAGCGTTCGAACTCTTTAAAGCGTCTGATTAATAGGCTGGATGTGCCGCGTGGCCTGTATATGTGGGGTGGCGTTGGTCGCGGCAAATCTTTCTTGATGGATAGCTTTTACTCGGTGGTGCCGGTGGTGCGGAAAGTCCGTCTACACTTTCATGAATTCATGCGTGCAGTGCATCGCCAGCTAGATGAGTTGAAGGGGATTGAAGATCCGCTCGATGAAGTCGCCAAACGTATCGCGAAAAAATACCGATTGATCTGTTTTGATGAATTTCACGTCTCAGATATCGCTGACGCGATGATTTTGTATAACTTATTAAGAGCTTTATTTGAAAAGGGCGTGTCATTCGTGATGACTTCCAATTACGAACCTGACACCTTGTATCCAGATGGTTTACATCGAGATCGCATGTTGCCAACCATTAAATTGTTACGCGATAAGCTCGACATCATGAATATCGATGCAGGTATCGACTATCGCCGACGTGCAATGGATCATGTAGATAGCTATTATTCGCCACTCAATGGCGATAGTGAACGGGCCTTGCGCCATGCCTTTGCCGGTATTGCCGAAATTGCTGACGAAGATCCTGTGGTTGATATTGAAACACGCAAAATCAAGTCTTTGCGACGTGCTGGTGGCATTATCTGGTTTGATTTCGCTACTCTTTGTGGTGGTCCTCGGTCGCAAAATGATTATCTGGAAATTGCCAGTCGCTTCCATACGGTGATATTGTCTAGTATTCCTCAAATCTCAGCCGGAATGTTATCTGAAGCGCGCCGTTTTACATGGCTGATTGATGTTTTTTATGATTATAAGATCAAATTAATCATGTCCGCCACCGTGGCACCTGAAGAACTTTATACACAGGGTGTGCTAGCGAATGAATTTCATAGGACGGTTTCGCGCATTAGTGAGATGCAATCAAAGGAATATATGGATTCGGAACAACGTGTTATGGCAGCGGCAATCGCGTGACCAAGGTAAACAATTGAGGAATGTAATAACGTAAAGAAATGGATGGAAATACGTGAGACTAGTCCCTTCTGCTTTTTATCCGTCGCTACAAGCGATTTCTGTTATTGGTATGCGCCAGCGGGTGAGATCCGTATTGTTATTTTCAGCGGTTCTGGTCTTGAGTAGTGTGGCCCTGGCAAGCACAGCAGCACATGCGCAGGAAGCGGCGAGACCGGCCGAAAACAGCATTATTAACCAGGATACCCAACAACGTCAGGCTGAGGACGTCCACCAATACCTTAAGCAAGGTACCCTACAGCCTGTCAAGACAAGAGACAATCCTATTTTCTCGATCGATCCCAATACTATACTTGATACGTCTATTCCTGCAGCCGATTTTGCGGCCCGTCATCCAATTGGATCGGTGAGTTCTGTGGTGGGCGCTGACGAAGTATTGACCGATGTAGCGAAAGCGCGTGCCGATGTCGAGTTACGTAACCTTAATAGACAACGGCTTTGCTATAAAAAATTTTTTACTACCCAATGCTTAAATGCTGCCAAAGAACAGAGACGCCTGGCATTAAAAAAAATTCGTCCGCTTGAGATAGAGGCGAATGCATTTAAGCGGCATGCCGCTGCCGATGACCGGGATAAAGCGCTAGCTGATCAAGCGCTCAAAGAAGTCATCGCATCACCTAAACGCGAACAAGATCAAAAAGAAAAAGAGAGTACAAAAGCACGCAAAGTAAAAGAAGGAGACGCAAAAGCTGCTGCGGTTGAAGCCAATACCAAATTACATGCAGGCGATACCGAAAAGCGGGTAACGGATAATGCCGAAAAATTATAGCGTATTCAGCAAACTGGAGCAGCGAAGGCTACTGAGAGGGCTGCAAATAGGCCTGCGTTTATCAAAAAAAGACAAGATGCAGCAGAGCTGCACGTCAGTAGGAAGTCGCTGAAAAGAAGCCCTCCACGACCCCTGCTACGGTGCTACCGCCACCAGCTTCAGCGCAACCATGATTCTTGATATGTCTCTTTTAAATCGGATTAATTCAAGATACTTAAAGACAGAGTTATAAAAAACGAAAAATAGGATAAATTTGGTGCTTAGTACTTTTCTGAAAAATAGTGTGTGCAGGAATTATCTCACTCACTTATTGCGTCAAATGATCCTCTAGAATGTATTGAATTTCATTGCTGGAATGTGACTATGCTAGATCGAGAAGATATTCGCTGTCGTATCCTTGAACTTGAAGTTGAACATCGCGATCTGGATGCAGTGATCGAAGTGATAACCAATGATCTAAGGCCCGAAGAGTTACAGTTGCGACGCCTGAAGAAACGCAAACTGCAACTGAAAGACCATATTACGTTACTTAGAATGCAGTTAATTCCAGATATCCCAGCCTAAGCATGGCCTCAGCATCGTATTGAAGATTTTTTACGCATATTGTCCCGGCAACGTCCTTACCAAAACCTGCCAACGAAGAGTACCCTAGTGCGGCCAGGAAAGCACAATATCGCTGGGGCAATATGTGTAAGTTCTAATAATCAATAAATGATGAGTTTGCCAACTCCAAACTCATCTCTTTGAAGTCGCATATTTCATTACATTTTTCATATTTTCTCTTCAGCCTGATTACTGTAAGTTACCTTGACGAAGATACATCCACCTCCGTTGCCGACGATGCACCCCCCCGCAGGCACCCATGACGCCGACATTGACCAATTGTTTAGTTCGAAAGGTCCGCTAGGACATATCGTTGGCGGATTTCGCCCACGCATGGCCCAAACTGAAATGGCGAAGGCAATTGCCGAAGCGATCGCACAACAAAAGACATTGATCGCTGAAGCCGGTACGGGTACCGGCAAGACCTTTGCGTATCTTGTGCCAGCTTTGCTATGGGGCGGCAAAGTGATCATTTCAACCGGAACCAAAAATTTGCAGGACCAATTATTTTTGCGCGATATTCCAATTGTGCGGAAGGCACTAAGCGCGCCCGTATCGATTGCATTACTGAAGGGCAGGGCTAACTATGTGTGTCATTTTCATTTGGAAAGGACAAAGCAAAACGGGCGGATGACCTCCCGTGATGATACTGGCCATTTACGCGAGATTTCGCGTTTCATGAAGACCACCAGCTCTGGCGACAAGGCGGAGTTATCAAAGGTACCGGAAACTGCATTGATCTGGAATCTAGTGACCTCGACGCGGGACACCTGCCTCGGCGCGGAGTGCCAGTATTATCAGGATTGTTTTGTCATGAAAGCACGCAAAGAGGCCCAACAAGCCGACATCGTTGTCGTCAATCACCATTTATTCTTTGCCGATGTCGCTTTAAAAGATACCGGGGTAGCTGAGCTATTACCTTCTGCCAACACCATTATTTTTGATGAGGCACATCAATTACCTGAGGTTGCCACGTTATTTTTTGGTGATACCGTGTCAACTTCGCAGATTCTTGAATTGTGCCGGGATGTTTTAGCCGAGGGCCTATCTCATGTACGCGATGGTGCTGACTGGGCCAAGGTAGAAATGCCAGTCGAGAAGGCGGCGCGGGATTTGCGTCTGGCATTTCCGCAAGATGCAATTCGTCTTTCGGTCAATCAGATCGCCCCATCCAGCGCCTTCTTCCCCGCATTGGAAACCTTGCGCCAAGAATTTGAAGGCATGATCGCGAAGCTTGAAAAGCAAGCTGAACGCGCCGAAACTATCGAACAATGTCGCACCCGTGCGATTGAGCTAGGCATGCGAATTGCCGCATGGAATAAGCCAGAATTTGCCAAAGCCAAGACCAAAACGACTAGCGCCACCACTACGAAGCACGTGGTCGATGGCGACCCGGAAGGTAAGGTATTATGGGTAGAGGCGTTTTCGACATCGCTACACTTGCACCAGACGCCACTTTCGATTGCTCCTATTTTTAATAAGCAGCGTGAAAGCGTGCTACGCACCTGGATTTTTACCTCGGCAACGTTGGCTGTCAAAAATGATTTTCAGCATTACGCCGCACAAATGGGACTGGTGGGGGAGCCCGCACAGTCTTGGCCAAGTCCCTTTGAATACAAAGAGCAGGGTCTCTTATACGTACCGCAGAACTTGCCGCAGCCAAATTCACCCGAATACACTGATGCTGTTATTGATGCCGCGCTACCCGTGATTGAAGCGGCTGGCGGTCGTACTTTCTTGCTCTGCACTTCGCTGCGCGCCGTCAATCGTGCCGCAGAGAGATTGCGCACAGAGTTCGAAGAGCGGAAACTTCCATTTCCATTATTAGTGCAGGGCGAGGCAGGTCGCACCGAATTGCTTGATCGTTTTCGTATTGCCGGGAATGCAGTACTCATTGGTAGCCAGAGTTTTTGGGAGGGCGTTGACGTTCGTGGCGCAGCGTTGTCGCTGGTGATTATTGATAAATTGCCCTTTGCTCCACCAGACGACCCTGTATTGGCAGCGCGTATCGATGCGTTGGAAAAGAAGGGTATGAACGGTTTTATGCACCACCAGTTGCCTGCTGCGATTATTAATATCAAGCAGGGCGCGGGACGCTTGATCCGGGATGAGAGTGATCGCGGGGTATTAATGATTTGTGACCCCCGACTTATTTCGAAGGGGTACGGAAAACGCATCTGGCAGAGTTTACCACCTTTTAAACGCACGCGTGATCTTAGCGTGGCAACGGAATTTTGGCACGCCAGTCCGGTAGCGGAGTAAAGTCTAGCTCTGTCATTAACTTGTAATAATGCAACCTTATTGCCTTATATCCATTGACGGCCCACCTGACAGTTATTCACGCTATTTAAATAACCGTCAAAATGCTACGTTTATGATTATTTAGGACTTACGCAGAACTGTCCCAAGAGCCAGCCTTTGGATTGTGTGTGGGCGAATCAATTCGCACAGGGTGATCTAAGTGAATACGTGATTCATCTTGGCCAAGAAGACTGCTCGACGCGTCTTTTTAGCGTACTTATCAAAGCTGTCCACAGAAAGAATCGTTTGCTTCATCGTTTTTACCAATGTTCAGTTGCTATACCTCGTTTAACGCTTGATGGGTCCTATGTGTTTACTTAATCAGAGATGCCTTAAGAATAAAGGTTGAACATCGCCCAGTCGTTGTCACTGCTCATCACTTCCGTCAATATTTGTTAGTCGCGTTTGAAAGCATCATTGCGCTCCAAACAAAGGGATATTTTTCGGAAGTAAGCGTTGGCCTCTTAAATTATTATCGTGAGCAAAACATGATCTCTTAAAAAATAATCGGAGCGCACGTCGTCCTCCCGATTCTTGCCGCGCTGAAAGAACGTTATACCTATGGGAAAATTTGTGACTCACAGTACATCCCGCTTCTAAAAGTTGCGCCTTTCGATCAAACCTAAACTTCAAAAAACAACCCATCGCTATCAAGTCCCGTCATTAAATGTGCGCCTTGCACAAGCGATAAATGTGCCACTGGATAAGACTGCATTTAGATCTGATTCGCTCAACGATGTGTTGCAGGAAGGACGTAAATATCAGCTAGATAGCAACGCTCACGGAATGCAAAGGCGACATCATATCGGACCACAGGTGAAAGGACCACAAACGACACATCTTGCAGCACTTATTTTTCATACTTGCATGCGCCGATGCACAATCTTACCTACATCGCACCCTGTTTCTTCGACCTGGATTGCAGCACTGCAAGATGCCTACCTGCCGTCGACTGATATCGTGCTGTGCCACTTACAAGCCGGTCAGCACCAATCCGGCCTCTAAAAATACAGAATCAGTGAAGCCAAGTCCAACTGTTGACTTAGGTGGGGTAAAAGAAGTGGTTAGCAAGCTACGACCTGTGAATGTAGGACATATCGGCATATGTAGAAAATACGAACGAACAACTACGCAAGTTTTCCGCAAGATGGGCTCGGAACCTCGCTATGGTGATGGTAAATAATCCGCTAAATTTCATTTTTAAAAAACGTGTCGTAAGCGACACCAGCACGCGGCTACAGCGTCCCTGAACCAACAATACTTTTCCGATCAGAAAATCTTAAATAAACATGGGTGAAACCGCCAAGTAATCTGTTACGAACACTACTGTACTAGCTGCGATGTTGTATTCTGAGGCAGTTTCCACATCTATTTCTCACCAATCACGCCTGATTTCCAAGAACGATTTGATACCCCAGCCGGATAAATTATTGCAAGGTTTGTATCAATATTTACCCGATGAAAACTGGAGTAGGGCCGATTTACAGCAATCCACTAAAGTGTTGACGCTATTGTATTTGGTGCTAATGCCTGCGAATAGGCTAACACAGAAAGAAAAATCGTTCATGCCGACCGCTATGGTGATGTTCGACCAGAAAGAATGCAATCTTTTGATGCGACATCTAATGTGGAATATCGATTTTTATGAAGGTACCCACGATCAACCAATTGATTTAACCTTTCAACAAAAAACGCTTGCGATATTACTGCGCACGATTATCACGCCGGCTGGTCGTCAAGAACCTTATTCCCTCGGTGGTTATTTTTTCCGTGATGCGGCTAAACTAAGGTTGACCATCAGTGCCGTAAAAAAGGTTTTTTACATCAAATTTATCTCAGAAATAGGGGGCTGGAACCGGTGGCTGCAGAATGGGTTGCCTCTGAAATTCTTCGGCTTTATGAGCCCACTCTTGTGCACACCGATACCTCCGAAGACATGATTTACGGCTGATATAGCTTGGACCCAACTTCAAGTCGATATAAACACAGTAGATGCACTTAACGTGAATCCGTGGCATCACACAGGCAGGTACTGAACAAAATGCGACGCTTATTACAGAGGATAATGACGACTGGAAAAGTCTGACAGCATCCCAAATCTACGGCGCTTTGCGCTATGCCGATGCGAATAGTGAGATCGATTTGTTGACCCTTTCAGCACGAGAGGTCGCATCAACGTCGACGATTTTTACCGCTTTGCGATATTACCAGGCGATCGATCGTGCCGTACTGGTGGTGGAGTTCAAACGATGGACCGATGCTTTCGATCTTTTGCATAGCAAGCCAGCTACGCGTGCCCAGATTGCCCACAAAATTTTGCGAAAAGCAGGTATTCCACCCGACGAAGAATGTACGCTCTGGCATGTCGACTATGACTATGGTCATGAGTCATGTCTTGGCAAGCACAGGGCAATCGATTTCTACCTTGGACAATGTACTCCCGCACTGAATGGCGTATTGCAGCGTCGGTATAAAAACTTTCCCCTCATTTCCGAGCTGGACGCACAGTTCGAAGAATATTTTAAGAATTATGCTGACAATGTAGTGGCTGCCTGGACCCGCTTAATGCGTATATCGATCAATGTGTTGAACGGTACTGAACACAGTTTTAATAACGCGACGCAGATGGAGATTATTGCACCAACTCTGATGTTGAATCTTATAGATCCGCCCACACTGGGTTTCATGACAATTAGTCCCGATGTGGTTGCACGGATACCCCGCTGTGAGAAGAAAATATGCAACCAGTCGAATACAAACCAGACCAAGCCGGAATGTTCCTTAAGATAACCACAGCATAGAGCAAGAATTAAAACAACTCAAATTGGACAATGACTTATTAAAAAAAGCTTCAGCCTTCTTTGCCC
>JACMQE010000180.1 GCA_014377145.1 Glaciimonas sp.
ATGGAGAAATCAACCTGCATAGTCCCGCATTGCCAAGAGCGGCCAATCGAATCTTTCAGATGATATTCAATCTTCGGGCCATAAAATGCGCCTTCACCCGGCAATTCTTCCCAAATAGTGCCAGCAATCCACAATGCATCGCGCAATGCATTTTCCGCTGTATCCCAGACATCATCGTCACCAACGCGTTTTTCTGGTCGCAGAGCCAACTTCACAGCAACTTCAGTGAAGCCAAAACGGTTATACACCGAGCGCACCACTTTATCGAAAGCTGTAACTTCGCTCTGGACTTGCTCTTCGGTACAAAAAATATGCCCATCATCCTGAGTAAAACCGCGCACCCGCATCATCCCGTGCAAAGCACCCGACGGTTCATTGCGATGGCATTGGCCGAATTCACCAAAACGTAACGGCAGATCACGATAGCTGTGCAGAGTAGCATTAAAAATCTCAACATGACCGGGGCAGTTCATCGGCTTTAACGCATAGTGACGATTTTCCGATTCAGTCGTAAACATATTGTCACGATAATTTTCCCAATGCCCGGTCCGCTCCCACAACGAACGATCCAAAATCTGCGGTGCCTTTACTTCCTGATAGCCGTTATCCTGATAGACAGAGCGCATAAATTGTTCAACTTGTTGCCAGATCGTCCAGCCTTTTGGGTGCCAAAAAATCAAGCCAGGCGCTTCTTCTTGCATGTGAAATAAATCCAAAGCGCGACCCAACTTGCGGTGATCGCATTTTTCAGCTTCTTCCAGCATATGCAAATAAGTTTCTTGATCCTCTTTTTTAGTCCAGGCAGTGCCGTACACGCGCTGTAGCATTTCATTCTTTGCATCACCACGCCAGTAAGCGCCAGCCAATTTCATTAACTTAAAAACCTTCAACTTTCCGGTGGATGGAACGTGCGGTCCACGGCACAGGTCAGTAAAACTACCTTCTGTATATAAAGAGACTTCTTGATCTGGCGGAATCGACTCAATCAACTCCGCTTTATAGGCCTCACCGATTGACTTGAAGTAAGCGACCGCAGCATCCCGTGACAACACCTTACGTATTACTGGTTCGTCTTTTTTAACCAGTTCCGCCATTTTCTTTTCTATTATTACTAAATCGTCGGGTGTAAATGGACGCTTGTAGGCAAAGTCATAATAAAAGCCATTTTCAATTACTGGTCCGATAGTGACCTGCGCCTCTGGATACAATTCCTTGACAGCGTAGGCCAGCAAATGTGCAGTCGAATGACGAATTACGTCCAAACCATCAGCATCTTTATCGGTAATGATCGCCAGCGCTATATCTTGTTCGATTAAGTAAGAAGTATCAACGACCACGCCATTTACTTTACCCGCCAATGCTGCCTTGGCAAGGCCTGCACCGATGCTAGCGGCGACTTGTGCAACTGTCACCGCGGCATCGAACTGACGCTGTGAACCATCAGGAAGTGTGACTGAAACCATGTTGAATCCTATAGCAGCTATCGCGCACAATGCAACGATGTTGCATTAAATAAAATAAGTTGGCGAAGAATCGAGAGAAGTCGCAAGAGAAAAAGCGGAACAAAAATACAGACGAAAAAAAACGGGGACCAGCCGCGCTTTTTCTAAGGGAGAAACCCTCGGCTAGCGTCGTGTATACATTGTATTGGTAGTTCGCCGTTTCATAAATAAGATGCCTTCGTTCTTACAGATGTTGCTCTGCATGTTTATAACTATACTTGTACTTTAATAACTATCTTTTTTTGAATGATACCAGAAAATTTGCCAGAGATGGATAAGCAAAGTTGCAATATATAGACAGAATATATTGCTCTACCAAACCTCTTCGTCGGCAAACTTTGAAAGATAAATATACGTAAATACTAATAAAGCTATTATCTAAACAGTTTATAGCCTTGAGCAATCATGAAAAAATTACCCTAGCCGTAATTGTAAGTCTGCTACTCAGCCTTGTTGGCTGCGCAATACCGGTCACCCCAGGCGAACCGGAGACCGAAGTAATCAGTCGCTTGGGAAAACCCGATGTAACATATCAAAATGGCAGTGAACGTCTACTTGAATATGGGGGCGGCACATTTGGCTAGCAAACTTTCATGGCCCGCTTTGGTCCCGATGGCCACCTCATTTCCTGCGAACAAGTGGCAACGCTAGCGAAATTTGCCACAATTAAAGTTGGACAAAATAACAAGAATGACGTCCTTCGTATCATTGGGCGCCCTATTAATACCATTTTTTATGATTGCGTCAAACTAGAAGGCTGAAATTATGGTTTTAAAGAGAGCGACGTCTGGAACTCCTTGATGACGGTGTATTTCGATCAGAATGGCATCGTTCGAAAACTCGGAAACGGTCCCGACCCACGCTTTGAACATTCGCTCTTTGGAATGTGAGTTTGGAGAAATTTCAGGTGGTCCAGGCGAGGGTGACGGTGATATCAATAACCATCGTTTTTGGGCTAACACGAAACACATATTATGGATGACGTTGCATCAGCCACTAAACCACTATTCAAACTAGAAATATAATCCCTAAATCACCTGCCACTGCTTTCACTGATTTGATCGGAATTTATTTAAGCAATAGCGGGATCGCCTCTAGCTAGGGCGGAGCTGGATTGGTGTCCGCGTTGCTAATATGGACTTATTACTTAGCTCAAATTTTCTTTTTTATGGCGCAATTTACGCGTCATTATGTGTTGTACTTTGATAGCCTGCACCCATTATTACCAGAATATCAAAATAACGAACCCGCTTAGCAGCCGAGCGTCGGTCCGACAGCATCAACTGGCCATCTATATCAACTCACCAAGTTAATCTACGTAAGGCTCTAATCCATTTTCGGATAAGCGCAAAATACGACCACAACGCCGCGCTAGTTCGATGTCGTGGGTAACGATCACAAATGCCGTTCTCAACGTTTGCGATAATTCCAGCATCAAATCAAACGTCATCTGCGCATTGGCACGATCCAGATTACCGGTCGGC
>JACMQE010000181.1 GCA_014377145.1 Glaciimonas sp.
GCGCGCGCCAAATGGGATGCCTGGGCCAAGCTCAAGGGCACGTCTACAGACGGCGCGATGCAGCAGTATGTGGATTTGATTGCTGAATTGAGCTGAAAACTGGTCTAACAACTACCCGTTAACCTTGGCGCCTGCCGAATACTCCACACGGTAGATTTTCGCGCTGGTCAAATGGAACGGAGCGGCCCACTTCAGGAGTAACCAATTGCGGTCCAAGCATGTTGCTCAAGCTGCCAATTGCGTTCAGGGCAGACGCCAAGCAAGACGCTTACTACGATGTGTACTTTTGCCTCTACCGTTTATGTGGTTGGATCTGATGCTTTAAATTGGCAGTTGAAACTACTCTGTGTTTCCTATGTCACCCGCACCTATTTCCATGTTCGCTGTCCACACAGAGTGTCAATTAAACGACTTTTGCGGAACAAACTTCTGCCTGTTTATTTGCAGTTGTATGTCCCGAAACAAGCCCTAAGAAGCACCTGTAGTAACGATAAATTGCCACTAAAACCGTTGATCTTGGTCGGAACTTCATCTTTTGGGTAGCGCCGTATTGTGGGCAGTTCCACACAGCGATAGCCAAGTTTGGGTGCACGGAAAGACAAATAGGCTAGCAATTCGTAGGTCAAGAATACATCACGAAACGGTGCAATCTTGGAGTCAAGCATCATCTTGCGGCTGTAGGCCCGAAAACCCTGAGTTGTGTCTGTCCACTTAAAACCTGAAAATACACTCAGCATTGGTGCATGGATAAAGCGGATAGCTAAGTCACGTGACATCGGCGTGTTCTCTGCTAGGCCGCCAGCAACAAAGCGCGAGGCCTGGACAAAGTCAACACCTTGCTGTAGTGCCTCGATAAAGCGTGGAATCGCCTCAGGGTCATCCTTGTCGTTGCCGTCGATCGTGACAATTCCCTCGTAACCCTGGTCGAGCGCAAAAGCATAAGCACAGCGCAGTTGCGCGCTCAACTTGCCCAGTCCGGTTTTGAGCAACAAGCCGTGCACCCCCTGGGCCTCCAAGGCACTGGGCGTAAGTGAGCCATCTGTGCTGCCGCCGTCAACAATGATGATGTCGGCTATGCTGGCCATGTGTAATGCCGTCATACGGCCTAATAAGCTTCCGATTCGCCCCCCCTCGTTAATCACAGGAATCACCACGCAATACCGGTGTTGCCGACCCAACCACAGCAGCGTTTTGAAGTCGGGTACCTGCCATGCGGCGCGAATCACTGGATCAATACTTATATTCATAGTAATTTTCTAAAAACTCAAGCAACATGCGCTGTAATTAATGCCACACCGCCGATCACCAGCAAAATTCCTAGGCCTGTCGTCCAGTAAAAAGGCTCTTTGAAAATCAGTATCGACAATAGGGCGACACTCGCCACGGCGCCGGAGGTCAATACAGGGTGCGCCACGTTTAGTGGCAATCGCGCAAGCGCCGCAGCATAAAGAAAAAACGCTGTACCGTAGAGCCCCAGCCCCAGCAAAAGCGGCCAGTTACTCAGCGCCGGCCAAGGAGCGCTGAGTGACGGAAATTGACGCGGTGGCATCATGGCCATTTTGATCAAGACACTGGCCGAAGCGTTGGCTGCAATGCCAATAATGAGAATCAACCACTTCATGTTGTTGGCCTACTGGTATTGGGACGATAGTGTTGAATTGCCGCACATAATGCCCGTTCAATTGACACTAAATGCGACTCGTTTTGAGTGGCTACCATCTCTATGGTCACCAAATGCTGAGGTAGGCACGACTTCAAGGCCTGAAACATCTTGGTGTGATTCGTGCCTCCATCCCCCAGCGGCAATAGATTTGGCTCACTGGCATGAATGTGGCCAATCAGATGGGCAGATTCTTGCAATACGGTTGCAGGGTCATCGCCATTGATTGTCAGCGCACCGGTATCGAATTGCATGCGAATGGCGGGGTGGGCGATCTGCGTCACCATCTGCGCCGTCTCGGCACTGCTGGTCATGAAATTGGCATCGTAACAAGCGGGGTTGGGCTCCAGGCAAATCATCACCCCATGCGCGTCGGCGATATCGCCCAGCCGTCTGAAAAATGATATGGCCATTGCCGTCGTCGCTGCATCGTTCAAGCCACTACGGTCGCGATTTTTAGGCGAACCAAACACGACTCTGGGCGCGTTCAGCCCGGCACCAATTCGGCAAACAGCGTCGAGGTGGTGCAGAAGCGCATCTTGAGACTGCGGTGAGCCAAAAACATTAAGTCCCGATGTGCCGAATAGCAAGGCTTGCATGCCTGAAATTTCGATGCCATGGTCAGCCCACCAATTTTTAACCAAGCTCATCTCTGACGCAGTGGCTTTTGTGGGCTGCGAAAAATATTTACCCGGCGCGATGTCGATTGCGTCCACCTGGTAGCGTTGCAGTAACGCGGCAACTGCCTCGTCTTCACCGATGTCCCAGGCTATATTGGAAATAGCCAGCCTCACGCACTCGCTCCTTCTTGTGTTTTGGGCATTAGTGGCTCGGACTGGGCGTAGGCACGAACCGCCTGAATTGTTTCGCGCTTGCTGTACTGATAGTTGCCCGTTCCTCCAAAAATGGCAGCATGGCGTGTGCGCAGGTCGTAAGTCGCTGGTATATCGGCTTCCAGTTGATCGAATGGCTTGCCAAAACCCTGCTCAGATACTTCAGCAACACTGATCGGCTCGGCCGTCAGGTGCACTAGCTTCAAGCCGGCACGAAGCGCCGTTTGAATGTCCCACCAGAGATTGACCATTGGGTAAAACTGGAATACACCCCGGCTATCGATGGCTTGCAAGTTATTGTCGTTTAGAAAGTCATAGATAACGTTTTTGCGCAGTCCAGGGCCAATTAGCCCAGGCAAGCGAACGTGCAGTTGGTTGGGGAAGTGATTCTCGACGAATTTTTCAAGCATGCGGCGATGCAGGCCGTAGGCATTCAAGCCTTCCTCGTCAACTGGGGTGTCTTCATCCACACCAATAGGGTTTTTGAAAACATCAACGGTGCTGATCAGGACGAATGTTTCGCAGGTCACTGTTTTCAGGTGAGCGATCAGGCTTTCTATGTTCCGGCGGTCTACAGCAGGCTCGCGATTGGCGATCCATTTTTGGGCTGGGGCAGCGGCGCAAACCACAGTAGCAAATTCTTTACGATGAATTTCGTAAATATTATTCGAGCGGAACAACGCCCCAAATGCAGTTTGCTTTTGCAACGTAGCGCCCACGAATCCACTATCACCAATGAGAACATTGGAATTTGATGATTGGTACATTTTTTGCCCGTGAAAGTCTATCAATTAAGACGCAAGGCTTTCATGTGTTGAAAACCAAGAAATTTTCTCTTCCCCTTCATTCTGTTAAATGATTAAGGCGCTTCAAGTCATACGAGCCTCAGCGTTTTTTGTCTGTACATGATCAGGTCGCTAAGCAACTCAGGAACTGCCGCTACAGCTGGATGCAAAAACAGAAACGGGCGCTCGCCGCCTGAAATGTGATGGCGTTCGTCAACATGGCAACGGTATGATTCTCGTCCATCAACGTTTGATTAATAACTTCTCTCGCAAGACAACAAGTTGACCATGCCTCCACGGGTAGAACGGTGGGATGCGTTCGATCAGCGCCGTCCATGGCACCACTTTTTCCATCTGCTCCAGAAACTCGCGTTTGCCAATTTTCTTGGTGACTGGCTCAAATCCGGTGGCATTGCTAATTTTTTTTACCGACACTCAACATCTGGGCCGACTCCTTGGCTGACACATGTAGCAAGGAGTCCCAGGATTGAAATTTTATAAACATAATTATTAAAATTTATGAAGAGTTTTATTCGCGTGTCGCAAGAATAAACAAACCACCCGCCACTTTAGTTTTAGTGGAGTATGTCGAATCAATGTAATGATAAATGGCAGGTAATCGATCCTTTACCCATATGTCATCAATCTGCATTTGACCTCCGATGGAGTCAAAAACGACCACCTTTGGAGGATCCCTTTTGATACCAGCCAATAATTTGCCTTCTTCGTTGGAAGAAACATAAGCGGAGTAAGTAAATTTTGTACAAAATCGCTCTTTTGACATAAGGGCAATTACACCTTCACTTGACCAGCCAAGATAACAGTTGTTTCCCAGCCTCTTCAATTCCGACGCCAACTGATTTACTCCATTTGATACCAATTCTGTATCTTTACGGGTGTAAACAATATTTTTTAAAAAACTTCCATATTTTAAATAGTTATGGTGTAGCGTCAAAATATAGTAGAGATTAAGAGTTTGAATGTTAATTGATGCTAGAAAAAATAATGCTGAGGCGAAGTAGAATATGACGTGGGGAATTGATATCTTTGATGAAAAATATTTACGCAGATTTAAGTTTGGAATTGGAAATAAAATTGGCGCGAAATAAAGCATTAACAGCATTGGTGGCCAAATAGCTGCCAATGTGCGAGTTCCACCCGGTCGATTCATTGTGGTTTTCAAGAGAAGCAATTGAACAACAACCAATCCTACAAGTAGTATCCACACCTTTCCAGCACGTACATGCTTTTGCAAAATTGTCATTACTATCGCTGCCATACTGAACAAAACCATAATCCCACCACCAAGGTAAGGTAAGAAATGTGTTTCAAACGGGTAGCTCCATAATTCTGAGCCATACATTATCCAATATTTTATATTTCCAATGTTGCTCATCGTTGAACCTACAACATTTGAATACCCAATTAAAATTAATGATAATATAGCTGACAAAGTCAAAAATAAAGCATCAGCTAGGCGCTTCGTGAAAATACAGCCTAAGACAGCTACGCCAAAAAATGCTGTAGCCATCACTCCCCTGTCATAACACCAAAATATTGACGCTGCGGCGCCGAATGAAGTAAGCCATAAGAATAAATAAATTGCCGATTTTGATGATGCGGTGAGATATTTAGCAAAAGACCAGATGGTTAAAATGAGAAAGAAATCCTTTAAACCGACAATAGCACCATGCATAGTCATGTAGTCAGAGCTGAGCTTTGGGGATAGTATAAAAAATACAACTAAAACTCCTGCCATCCAGCATTTTTTCTGATTCGATTCTGGAATGAGTAAATAACACAACTCTAAAAATAAAACCCATTCCAGCCAAAGAATAACTGCTCCAATTTGTCGAGTGCCAACAATGATATGCTCATCGCCGTATACGAAAGATGCAATTACTGATGGAATGTAATCAACGGCGCCGTGGATCAGTAATGGAAATTCAGCAAGATTGTTATAGTAGGATCGCATATGCCATACGAATCCCAAATATTCACCTTCGTGAAAATTATCAACGATGGAAGAGGTTATATTTGTCGAAAAAGAAATTACTGCGGAAATAAAACAAAACAGTAGAATATGACTATACCGATCTATCCAATTTTTAATCTGCATGGCGATTCTCCTTAAAAGTACAAAACACTAAGTTTCCTCTGAACAACTCGTCGCCAATAGTGACAGGGGCTTGTTGGTTTCAAAAAAGTGATATTCGACGAATAACTCCCGGCGCTTCCGGTAGAGGAGTTAATTATCTAAGGAGTTATTTTATCCATGTAATTCCTCTGAATTCAATTTTTCTAGTGCGTCATAAATATTGTCAATCTTGCCGCCCAAAACAGAATAGCATCCGGGTAACTCTGGGTGTTTTTCAAACAGAATCGGCCTGCCGTCGTCGCCTTCGTTCTTTGCCAAAATAGTTTTCACCTCAAACAGCGATTCGACATATTTGGCATTCAAAATCGCGGGTAGGTAGCGGCCAGCGTCCCGCACCATGCGATCAACTCGCGTGGTGCGCTCGTAATTTTTCAGCTTTTGGTAGGGGTCGATACCTTGCGCATCATTCCAGTGTCGGTGCGGGGTGTAGCGCACATGAGATAGCGTGTGCAGCCCACGCGCCGGGAACGGCATCATCGAAAAGAAGGGTCCATCCATCACTGTGATTCCCAGGCCTGCAAGTGCGGGTGGAGTCTGCATGAGTGCCATTTCTGTGATTTCCTGCTTCAGTTCGGTTTGGGTGCCGAGGAAGTCCCCTTTAAATTGATTGAGCCCGCTGTAGGTGCAGTTAA
>JACMQE010000182.1 GCA_014377145.1 Glaciimonas sp.
CAGACATCCAGTCAACCGACTGGCTCAGGCCCTTGCAAGCCGACCTAGGTGGTGAAGCATTCATCGGGTTTTTTCGATACCAGCCTGCTGCATCCATTGCAGCCGCTCCCGCGGCGCCGGCGCGTTACTTGCGCTACTGCGTGACCCAGTCGAAAGTTCAAGTAGTCGATCTGGGAGAAGCCCACGCAATCGAGCGTGCGGTCACACTATTTCGATCGGCCATTCTACGCAAGTCGGAGACGCTCGGTTCTGGGAACCTGGTCCATGCAATGCTGTTGTCAAAGCTCCCCCCTTCCGTTGACTCTGCAGCGGTCTGGCGTGTCGATCCAGATGGCATTCTTGCGCTCCTGCCGTTTGAAGCGTTGCCTGATGAGACGGGAAGGCTAGTGCTGATGACGCATATTGTGCGGATGGTTTCCCTGTCTAAACCTGTAGAGGGTCAGAGCAGTCCGGGATCCGCGGATAGTGTTAGCGCCAAACGGAGTAATGCGGTCATCATGGCCAATCCCAAGTACGACAGCACGGGACCGGCCAAAGGTAATTCAGCCAAGCAGTCAGCGTTTGGTGTCGGCAGTTTCGAGCGACGGTGGACTGCCGGTGCTGTGGTTGAATCTCTTCCGGATACGGCGCAAGAGGCGCAGCGCATCGCTGTAGCGCTGGCTGTGATCGGCATCAGCAGTACCCTGCTGGAGGGAGTCGACGCTTCGCGCGAAAACCTCGAAAAAGTCCAGTCACCCAAGATGCTACACATTGCTGGCCACGCGGTGATGGTTGACGGTGGCGCAGCGCTTGCCGACGAAGGCACGATGCGTTCCGGCCTGCGCAGCGAGTCCATTCTCGAGATGGTCATGCCCGGACGGCGAAGTGGTCTGGTATTGAGTCGCGATGGTTCACCAGACCTGGTGCTTGCCAAAGACATCGCTCGATTGTCACTGTCGGGGACTACGCTCGTCGTTCTTTCAGCATGCAATACCGGTAACGGCGACATCCTGGCCGGTGAAGGATTGTCTGGGCTACGCCAGGCTCTCGAACAAGCAGGAGCTCGATGCGCCATTACCTCCATATGGGCTGTTTCTAGCACTGCGACGGTGGAGTTGATGTCTCACTTTTATAAAGCCTTGGGGAAAGGTATGACGATCGGCCTTGCCCTCTGTAATGCAAAAAGACAACTTCACGCAGCGGGACGTTCACCATTCGAATGGGCAGGCTTTCTTATGTCCGGCACTGATGGGAATCTAACGGACGCATGAGATTCGCTGATTGCTTCGTCAGCAAAAAAGTCAAGTTCGTCGGTCTTTAGGGAGGGTCGGTCTGAAACTGGTACGTCTGTCTGGGTACGCAAAGCATAATGGAGTCTTTCCCGTGCGAACACCGATCGCATATATGAATCGCCGCCAACTTAGTACGATTTTCCAGTCGTATTAAGTACGATGAATGAAAAAGATGGGCTGACAAGCAAAGAAGGAGATAAAAATATTTCTGATTATTTTGACGCTATTAAATGTACGTGGTGGTGAATCTGGTCCGGTGATAACTGTCGGGAAGGAAACTACTACTATTTTTGGAATTGGCGGCAATGGTCCGAAGCATTTTTGGCTAGCGAGCCGGCTGGCTACCTAAACGCTTGGATGTGGATCATCTGTTATGTGACATCTTCCAAATACAAATCAGATTTAGATTTACTTGCACGAACCGACGCGCACGCAGATTTTACACCATTGGATCGCCAATGTAGAAAGTCACACAACCTCTTAGTTAAAAACCCGCCGACTTAGTTATTGCTGCCTTAATGAACGCACTCTCAGATAAGAACTATCAAATGCGCGTAATTGATGAAGGGCACGGATCTTAGATACATAGCTGTAAAAATCTACGGATGCAAAAATCGGAGCAAAGTTACTAATTTATATTACAAAGGGCACTTCGATGAGCTTAAAATTTATACAGATTTTTATGACAATGATTACTTTATTATTGTCAGGTTGTGCGACGAAATCAACCGAACCGAGTTATTGCGTCGAGTTAAGTAACAACGATGGGACAATTACATATGCCGAGTCACAGATTACACGTTTAAAGTGTGCTTATGGGTCTACTTTCGGTCCCGATGGAAAGTGTATAAGTCCACAAAGAGGTACGTCGATAAAATGGCGTGAGGCAATGCTAGCTGCAAGTACTTATACCGGAATAGATAAGAAAACAAAAGATTGGCGAATTCCGACAAAAAACGACATGGAGCAAGTCGGTAAGTGTCTTAATAAGAATGCAAGAATTTGGACCTCTGAGCGTGCCGTGACTGATGACGGGGCGATTGTTTACGAAAATGGACTCTATTACGAGAACAGTGCCAAGGACGAGATACATAACTTAGGCATGTTTGTAAGAGGAGGAAATGAAACCTCGCAAAAGCAGTTTGTTGCTATGATCAAAAATAAAATTGAGCCAGATATTAGGCGAGAGCTTGCAGAAGTCGAAAAATTTTATGCTGACAGGGCAATTGCACGGCAGGAAAGTGAAAAACTGGCGGATGCCCGCGAACGCGAAAAATTGCGACGGGAAATGAAGGTTATAGAAGAATCACCAAAAGGCACAACTATTAACTGTACAACTAATGATGTTGTTCCAGTAAATATCTCAATCAACCAAATCGTTTTTAACTGCCCCTTACTTGGTGATGCACGTACTGATTTTCTTCAAAAATATCGGTGGAAGGTGACGTCTACTGAGCGCATTAAAGTACAAACAGGAACATATAACATGGACTCTTACGGTACAAGGAATTGGAACGGTAATGGTGTAGTTATTTCCATAATGCTGGAAAAATTTTAAAGTGCTGTTTTTTGGTTCTCAACAGAATGCAATCGATCATCAAGATTTTTATGTACAAACAATTCACTGTTGGTAAAATTTTAGTAAACTATTGTAATTATTAGACAGTTTCTATAAATTAGTTTTTCTATTTCACTAAGCAATTACGATTTTTATATTTTATTTATTAGCTTACTAAAAATATATTTCTGCCTTGCAAATAGCCAAATTTTTACATCGCCTAAAATCGGCAATAATCAATAAAAAAGGAAATGCGCAAAATGAAATCTGCAAAATTAGTTCTCACATTATTGTTAATTTCGTCAAATTCGTTCGCTGCAACAAAAGTTCTTCTTAGTGTCGTTATAAACAATATAGAAAACAGTACATTAGATTCAGGAATTAGGGTGAATCATATAAGAGACGTTGCAACTCGCTCCCTTGAATCGAAAGGTTTTGAAGTTGTCTCGACAAAAAGTGCCGCGTCGGACGGTTTAGAACTTATATTTAATGTCGCAATCGGTGGCTCTCAGGATAACATTAGGACTTCTGGTGCATATAGTGTCACATCGATGATTTTTGCAGATGGCAAAAGCCCGGTCTCAGAATCAAAAAATCTAGCAATACGAGTACAAGCTAATACAGGCTACTGTACAGGGCCGAAAAAATACGTACTTGATTATATAAATAAAAATATTGATAATAATTTAAAAGATTTCGTTAAAACGCAATTTTAACGATCAGTTAAATTATCTTCCATTAGAGTCCGCGATAGCAAATGAGCTAAATTCTCGCAAAACCAAAGATTATGGTTTGATTGCTTCGGTGTTTGTCCACGTAGTTGGTAAGATTTTCAGTCAAGCAGCAATAAGCTTTTCTTCCATTTCCATTTGCAGCGTGCGATCCGGATTGAGTTGCACCCGATCGATCCACGACCAGTTGCGCGTGGCACCG
>JACMQE010000183.1 GCA_014377145.1 Glaciimonas sp.
AGGAAGCCTTCGGGCTTGCTGGCACCTAGTCTGTCACCTTGTCTTTTTCCGCCCGCCCCCTTTCACTCACTGGATCTTCCACTGAAAGTGGAAATACGTAGCACAGCACAAGGTAGGCAGCAGTTTGTGCGCCTACCTTTCAAATAAAAAAGACCCGTCCGATAAGCATCAAAGAAATCCTGCACCTTTTCTATTATGTCGGATGTACATCCGACATTCAGCCACCAGCACCAGAAAATTAGGATCATGCTCCCGACTTTTTCAGTAAAAGTAGCGTAATGCGTTGTCTTGCCCCATATTTCGCTTCAAGCGAAATCAACGCAATATGTGCACTGAATTTGCCGACACGCCCCGACAGCAAGCTATAGCCGATTCCACCGCTGACCAGATTGATCAGTGAAAAAATATCCCGTACAAGCATGACCACGATCGGCGCGGGTGCTGTAACGTATATCGTTGGCCCAGTAACCCGCGCTGGGATAGGCGCAATCTGATATGATGGTTTTGAGCATTGCCAATGGTCTGCTAAAGGCGATTATAGTGCTAGTCGGCACGCCGTTGCGGCACGTTTTCTGGGACTTAAACCGCCTATAGATCGGAGTGGTGTTCGGCAGCTTGGCAGGGACAGTGAGCGGGGTTTCTGCTGGCTTGGTGGCAACCGACCGGCGTCTGGTGCCCTACGGCGCTTTGGTGGAAACATTTCACACAGGTATCGGTTGTTTGCTTGGACCATCAATGTTATTTTTTTACGACTAAAGCGGTGATGGAATAAATAGGTAAATAAGTAAGGGCAGCTTTGCATTAATTGAAGACTTTTTCTGATTTATAAAAAAATTTTCGTCACGACAGCAAAGCCGTTCTTCGCCTCCATGATTTGTTATGGATATCAGGTCTGGATGGACTTGTCACAGAGCAGCCCTTGCCATCATGGGCAAACGCCGATTGACTGGCTGATGTGCCAGCGGTGATGCGGCGCGAGGCAATGACTAGTTGTAAATGGTTGCCTGTTGGCCTTCGTGGTAAAATCCGTAATGAACGTTTTAAAGCACTGTTGCGGTTAATAAATGTGTCACGCCAGAATTTCTAGTACACACCGAAGCATGAAATATTCACACCCAACATAGCGGTTTCGCGGCATTCAAAGCGCTAGCGAGTAGCGGTCGTCGTTGACCGCAAGTGGCTTGTGTGGGGGGCTGCCGGTAGCGTTAGTTTCGCACTTGTAAGCAGATTGCCAGTCATCCGTGAAGAGAGCGATCTGGATATCGTTGTGCGTTCAGATGCTCCACTCAGTGCCGTGCAAATCGGCTTACTGCAAAGCGTGCGTGCATCGCCGTTGTGCCGGATAGGTATTCAAATCGATACAGGCTACGGCGGCTTCGCTTTTGCCGATTGGGTCAACGATCTCAAGAGGATTTTGTTGAAGACTGCTATTGGTCCAATGCTCAGCGTTGATCCATGGGACCGGACTGGTGGTGACAGCTATTGTCTTGATGAAGTTGGAAAATCATGACCGTGCTCTTCATGTTTCCGGCGCAGGGTGTGCAGCGGCCCGGCATGCTGCACACCTTTTGCCGTAACATCCCGAAGTTGTGCGCACACTCAATGACACCAGCACCATCGACAGCGATCCTCTATTTCTCGGCTCACATCTACCTACGCATTGCAGCTTTGTCTGCTGATCGCAGGGGTCGCCAGGGCACGTGTTTTTAGCGCTAGTGAAAAGCTGGCCCTGATATGGTCCCGCCTATCGATAGGCGGGTATCCCGCTGGTGTTTGGCATATGCCAATGCCGTGCGGCTGGTCCAGCGGCGCGGATACTTAATGGAGAGCACCTATTTCAAGGGCTATGGAAGGGCCGCCATTATTGGGTTAGACCGTTATCAACTAACCCCCGCTTATCGCAGAAATACATTCAGTGCAGATGCCGGTGTAGATGGCAAATCTGAACGGTCCACGACAAATAAGTTATATCCGGCATGGAGGCTGCGATGCAGGTAGCTATGAGGTTGGCGCTGATAGTCGGCGCGACTAAAACCACTTGGCTAGCGTTGAATATCCTCTCACATTGCGAACTATTTAATGCCGCCGCGTTGGATATACGGGAAGCTTTTTCGCGAATAAAAATTAGTCGTCCTGGTTTAACGTATCTCAGCACCGACGCTGTTTGATCCAGGCTTGATCGCCAATGATTCGGCGAATAATATGGTACAAGCTACATTGCTCGGCATCTCGATAGCGAGCGGAAAAGTGTTGACCAATCTTACTACACCAATATTTTCCGAAGGGCTGGTGATTGCTTGCGACAATAATTGGTTGATGCGCTACTGGTTTTGATATTGTGTCAGCGTAGCGCTTGAGGTGAAAGGCAATGATATTTGCATTTACGGTGTTTTTAGTCGAACAATCACGCCATGAAGGACGCAGGTGCGACGCTGTATTAGTAACTTCTTGCTATTGATATGCGGCTAGTGGATCGTAAGTAATTTTTGTTTCTATATCTTTTTCCGCGACAGTCAGATATTTTTTGCCTGATAATCCTGCTAATGACCTTGCTAAAGTTGCCAGCCATGGACGTCCTGTATCCATTGCGCGCACATATTGTTGTCCTTATGGCAATAAATTACAACCACCAGCTTACCAGGCATACCAGCCACTCACATAGTTCCATAAGCCTGAAATCCATACTAGTTCTGCATGTGCTGTTGGCATAGCTTCTGTTTTTGGCGGTGGAGACGCATTTTTAAGAACGATATGAATGCTTGCCTGATGCTTTTCTGGGAAAAATTTTATTGCGAAAATTTTTCGGGTGAGGATT
This sequence comes from Glaciimonas sp., assembly GCA_014377145.1. The sequence goes on from JACMQE010000183.1 coordinate 2,816, forward strand.
GCTGCAATACTGAGCGGAAGTTTCACGGTAGATTCCAGGGTTGGTTTGAGTTAGTCGATTATACGAAGGCACGTTGTCAGTAATGTGTCTGAAATCTTTGGTTGCATTTCTGTTGGTAGCGTTACGTAGCGCAACAATGTCGTTACAAATGAGGAGAAAAACCGTATGAGTGACGAATAATGACGATTTGTTGGATATTTAGTTGACGGCGCATTCTTGTCAGTCGTCAGAGCCGGAGATACGTGCTTTGGAGGAGGGGTGTGTAAAAATTTAACGAGGAAGTTTGAGTTGCTTTGCTTTAGCGCTGGATCATTGATTTAAGAGGTTCCTAATTATTTACTTAAATATGCGGGCGAAATGTCAATATTTGTTCCAGTTGAATTAAGTCGATTTAAAGTGTCAATTAACCAGAACATAGGGAATGTCACAGTAATGCTTAAATTGTTCAAAAATATCTTCGGGTCGAATGCTAATTCAAAGCACATCGCGCCTGCGATGGTTTCCGAAAATGAACTAAAAATCATCCGTGAGCTGAATGTCGGTGCTGCTATCTCAGCGCATGAGCATTGGAAAATCAGATTAGGTACCTTCCTTACCGGTAAATCGACCGAGGATCTACGGCCTGAAGTTATTTGCTTTGATAGTCGTTGTGATCTTGGTAAGTGGCTGCACGGGCCGGCCAAGGAACAACTTGGCAAGTACACATCGCTTCAGCAGCTTGTAGCAGAGCATAAAAGTTTTCAATATCAAGCATCCAATGTGGTGAGTCTCACACAAGCCGGAAAGGTAGGGGATGCGGAAAAATTGCTGCTAAATGGATTTAAGTTATCAAGCGAACGGGTTATTAAATTTTTACGGGATTTAGCATGAATGCACTATAACGTTATCTGACACCCTACTAGTAGATGGCTTTGCCAGCTTGCAACAACGTCGGAGGCGCCTTGCACCAGCCCCAAGTTTTCTGTGCGGGATTATCTCAGTGATAACTTTCTCGCTCGTCTTGATTCGTGCTGTAGCTTGTGTGGATAATATAAACACGTCTAAAAAAACAGTCAAGGATTGTCCGCAAAGATGGCCAGTTACGACACGGCGAATACCTTGTGTTGAACATCTTACCGATCTATTAACAACGTAAGTTCCACCCTGGCAACAACAGAGTACACTAAGCACCACATTGTTTCGCATATTGCGATTCGAGCAAACTTGCGAGTTACTTCATGTCAGAAATACCTATTGCCTTATTTGTCGATTTAGGAGTCATTGAACCGCTGCTACGTGTCTTGAAAGAATTCGGCTATGAATCTCCATCGCCGATTCAGGCTGCGACTATTCCTATCCTGTTAGCTAATCGCGATGTGTTGGGGCAGTCACAAACCGGGACTGGTAAAACAGCCGCTTTTGCCCTTCCCATTCTTTCCCGTATCGATATTAAACAAACCACGCCACAAGCGCTAGTGTTAGTGCCGACACGCGAACTTGCGATTCAGGTATCTGAAGCTTTTCAGCGTTATGCTGCCCATATCCCTGGTTTTCATGTGTTGCCGATTTATGGTGGCCAAAGTTATGAACCGCAGTTAAGAGCGTTACGCCGTGGCGTCCATGTGGTCGTTGGTACGCCTGGCCGAGTGATTGATCACCTAGAAAAAAATACCCTCGATCTGTCGCAGCTCAAAACGTTAGTGCTGGATGAAGCCGATGAAATGTTGCGAATGGGCTTTATCGATGATGTAGAAAATATCCTGCAAAAAACGCCAGCAACGCGTCAGACCGCATTATTTTCTGCGACGATGCCGTCGGTGATCAAACGCATCGCCAAAACATACATGCGCGATCCGACTGAGATTGCGATTGCCGCCAAAACCGGTACTGCCGACAATATACGTCAGCGTTATTGGTTAGTTAACGGTATGCAAAAGCTTGAGGCATTGACGCGTATTCTGGAGGCTGAAACATTTGATGGCATGATCATTTTCTCACGTACCAAGTTCGGTACGGAAGAGTTGGCCAGCAAGTTACAGGCGCGTGGTTTCTCTGCGGCGGCGATTAACGGCGATATTCAACAACAACAGCGCGAACGTACTATTCAACAATTAAAGGATGGCCGGATCGATATTTTGGTCGCCACCGATGTGGCTGCACGGGGTCTCGATGTCGAGCGTATCAGTCATGTGATTAACTACGATGTCCCGCACGATCCGAAAAGTTATACCCATCGCGTTGGCCGCACTGGTCGCGCAGGACGCAGTGGTGAGGCAATTTTATTTATTACCCCACGCGAAAAGAGTCTGTTGAAAGCCATTGAACGCGCTACCCGTCAACCGATTGAACCTTTGATATTGCCAAGTATTCAAGTCGTCAATGATGTACGAATCGCCAAGTTTAAGTCGCAGATAGACGAAATTTTAGCGCTTGGTGGATTGGAACAATTCCGCGCCATTATTGAAGGTTATGAGCACGAGAAAAATATCCCGGCCATTGAAATCGCCGCAGCACTTGCTAAGCTGGCGCGTGGAAATGTGCCGCTATTGCTAGACAAAAATCAACGCGAGTCCCACAGCCCAGCCTCTTGGTCGGATGAAAGATCGCCGCATGCTGGTAAGTTTGAACATCCAGAACGTAGCGAAAGAGGGGAGCGTCCAGAGCGCTTTGAACGTGACCGCTCGTCAGCGCGCACAAGAGCGCACAGCGATCGTCGTAGCGACGTTGGCATGCAAACCTTCCGTATAGAAGTCGGCCATACCCAAGGGGTTAAACCCGGTAATATTGTTGGCGCAATTGTCAATGAAGCAGGGCTGGATTCCAAAAATATTGGACGTATCGAAATATTCGATAATTATAGTGTGCTGGATTTGCCGGATAGCATACCAACTGAACTTCTTGAACATCTCAAAACAGTCTGGGTGGCAGGTCAGCAACTGCGTATCAGCCGGGATGGCACGCAGACAGATATTGGGCATAAATCACCCGCCGCAAAAGCACCTTTTTTTGCATCCAAGCGGCGTGAAAATAGCGCTGCGTTTTTAGAGAAATGTGAGCGCAAAGAGCACACGGATCACGTCGATACAAACGATCATCCATTCCATTCTGATGCACTGAAGAAAGAAAGAAGTGATCGCAAAGGCAATGTTCGGATGGAGCGCTTTCGGATCGCAGTCGGTATTCAACACGGGGTGAAGGCAGGTAATATTGTTGGTGCCATCGCTAACGAGGCTAGTCTGGATGCAAAGTATATTGGCCGCATTGAAATATTTGATGATCACAGTACGCTCGATTTACCGGAAGGGATGCCAAAAGAATTACTTGAACATTTAAAAACTGTGTGGGTGGCTGAACAGCAACTTTGTATCAGTTCTTTTGGTGGACGGATACCAGTTACTGAAAAATTTACTGGAAATAGCAAATCGTTTGCTGATAGAAAAGCCAGTGGCGATAGACGTTTCGGTGAAAAATTAGTTAAAAACAAAAATGACTTCAATAATCGCACCGACTTTGACAAACCTAAACCAAAGCTGCATCGCAAGGGTGCAAAACCTGCATAATGTTGTAACGTCGTAATATCTTCAATTCGGTGAGTGATTTGGTCAGAAATATCCCTTGTATGTTGCTGGCCAAGGTAATGTAAACAAAGTTAGAACTTACGTAAAATAGCCGCAGCAGTGCTTTCCTTTCCTAGCCTTAATAGCGGGTAACGTCTTCGTCGGCATGCCTTGCTGGGACAGCTTTGCGTACATTCTAAAAGTATGTGAACATTCGGAGAGATCAAGTCCGTAGCAAAGATTTGATTTCTTTAATAACTAGTCCATGTAGTCGCATACCTGTGGCTACGACACATTGGTTTTCTTAGCGGTAAACGATCACTCCTACTGCCTTCCTCGGCCGCTTTCGGCCCCTTCTGACATTTTGCAGACATTGATCCGTGGTGATGAGGGCCTTCTTGGGATCAACCATCAGGCCCATTTGGCCCGTGAGGCGGATGTGTGACCGTAATACGGATAACTTGGACTTACACCACTGACGATAGACTACAGTGAGAAACACAGGCACCGATCGGTTTATTAAACCACCTTCCGGCATCTTCACAAAGCGTTGAAAATCAGTACGGACAACAGATATTTCTGCATGATCTGGACGCAGAGGCTGATACATTGGATTGCGTATGGGATCTTGGTCATCCACTGCCCATTGAAAATTTTCAATGGGCAGTGGATGATGTTAACCAACATTGTGTACAAAATTACACGTCTCTCTGGACCTTAGTCCAAGAAAGTTTTTTTGCTGATTTTTGGGCAGATCAATCACCCTATTTGCGCGCAGAAGGCTGGGCCATTGTGGTCCACTCCGGCTTTACCCACGAGAGCGTTGCGGTAGACGCCTGGCACCTGACCATCACCACCGACAGCAGTGAAATTCTGAGTAAACAATTCGCTAATCCCATGTACGGTCGTGTACCCGCCA
>JACMQE010000184.1 GCA_014377145.1 Glaciimonas sp.
ATTCTGAACGCAGCCTGCAGCCACAGCGTGATTGCATTATGGGATCACAGTCGAAGGAGCAGGCCGCGCGTCTGAATCAAGAGCAATACGCGCAGCAGTTGGTGGATTTTGGTGTCGATGAGATGGCGTTGAGTGAGAAGCTGGCCAGCGCAATACTACAAATGCATGGGCCTCTACATTAGGTCATTTACACCACTGCTGCTACAAAACCTCTAGCCGATTCCATATCCACTGCCACAATCCGCGATACGCCCTGCTCCTGCATCTTCACCACAATCAGTTGATTGGCCATTTCCATCGCAATCTTATTATGCGAGATAAACAAAAACTGCGTATTTTCTGACATGCGTTTGACCATATTGCAGAAGCGCTCGGTATTGGCATCATCCAGCGGCGCATCGACTTCGTCCAGCAAACAAGATCGGGAACAGTTCGGCAAAATGTGTGTTCACCCGGTCAAAGGTATCCTGCAACAAATCGCGGGTTTCTTTATCGATTTTGTGGATCGCGTCTTGCAGCGTATTGATGGCCTCGTTCAGATCAGCATTTTGCGCGTCGAGAAAACTTTTGCGCTTCGAAGCTTGTGCCAACTCATCCAGCGCCGCCAGATTGAATGCGCCCAACGCCAATATGGCGTTCGTCAAGCGAGTAACTTCACCCTGCAAATAAGAAGGTCGTATATCTTCGTGCAGCTGACTCCAATATGAGACAACTTGCTGCGGTTTTTCAAATATTTTTTGGAAATTTGTTGGAGTGCTAACCTCATTTTTCTGTCTTGGGATGGCGTTTTAATAAAAACTTACTAAAATTTATTCAATAACATTAGGCATTATTCTTACAATTCTTGATAATAACAAATTAAAAATAATGCACGCGAGAAAGACGCTTTAGATAAATAGATTAGGAATGACGCTAAATTGTCTTAGCAAGGCGTGCCTACAAAGACAGTAGCTCGTAAGGTTGGGAAAGCAAAATGCTACTAGGGTGATTCGCGTAAGTTCTATTAAAATGATACGTGTGATACTTAATACTAATTGTGGGCGATAGCTCTGCTATTGGTCGCACGCTTTACGATATCAGTTAAGCCTTGTTTTTCTGCATATTTACACTCGCAATAATATCATATTTTGCATATTTTTTGCGGCTAATTCACTCATAATTTACCTGCTACATTATGTTTTTACTAACGTTTACTGCGAAAGTATTTTCTACTCAGAGGTTGGTTTTCGGGTGGCAAGCGATGTGCATGAGTAGTTCCTCATTTCAACTCTTATTCTGCGCATACCCAGACACTGAAGTGTTTGCTGGTATGGTCGCATCGAGGCCTAATTAGTATGACCGATCTACAAACCAGTCTATTCGCCATAGGCGGCGCAATTATTGTTGGCGTCGTCTCTTATAACAAATGGCAAGAATATAAAGCCAAGAAAAGTGTCGAACGGGCTTTTTCTACATCGCACGATGATGTTCTGATGGCCCTGTCGACGAAAAATTTAGAACATCCAGAACGTCATGAGCCGGTATTGTTCGAGTCGGAAAGTGTTTCGGAGTCGGTCGCTAATACGGATATTCCGCAGGATAATATTGAATTGAATGCTGAGCAGCTGGCCGCCGAGCCGTACGGCGAGAACGTGGCGTCGTCAGGGTTGGTGAAGACCGATGCATCAGTTGTGGCAGTGAATATTTCACCGCAAATAAAGTTGCCGGTAGATGGTCTGATCGATTGCATGATCCCATTAACATTAGAAGCAACGGTCTGTGGCCACAAGTTATTGCCAGTTTTGCATAATTTGCGCTATGTAGGTAATAAGACAGTGAATTTTATCGGCGAGGACAGCCAGGGTGAATGGGAACCTATTTCCTACGGTGGAGTTTATAAGTCGCTGAGGGCTGGCGTACAGATGGCAAATCGCAGCAATCCCCTCAATGAGATTGAATATTCTGAACTGGTCATCGGCCTACGTCAGATTTGCGACGATCTAGGCGCAGAGCCGGATATCCCTGATATGAATGAAGTCATGCAGGGGGCGCGCGCCCTGCATCAATTTGTTATTAAACACGATGCCCAACTAGGCGTGAATATTCAGTCTAAGGGTGCACCTTGGGCCGTCAACACGTTATTGTTGGCGTTGACACGGCAAGGGTTTGATACAAGTCGGGAAGGTCGCATGATCATGTCGGATGGCGAAGGCGGTGTATTGTTTTCTCTGTCTACGAATGCCAGTGTTACCAGCGAAACAACCCAGCGGTTGACGCTGCTCCTGGATGTGCCGTGTGTCGCGCAAGCACGTGATGGCTACGGTACGATGGTGGCGTGTGCGCGCTCGCTGGCATCGCGGCTTGACGGTATGGTGGTAGATGACAGCAATCAGCCGCTGGCAGACGCACAACTGAAAGAGATTGCAGGACAGGTTGATGCGTTTTATCTGGAGATGGACGGTGCTGATATTTCAGCTGGTTCTACACGAGCCCTGCGATTGTTTAGTTGACAAATAGAAGGCCTACGCCAATAAGTTATCTGAAAAATTAGCCAAAAAGTTGCTAATAAAGTGTGCTCTCAAACCTTTTAATTAAAATTATCAATCTAAAGTTACCACAATAAGTTATGCAACCAAGTCTATTTGATGGTGGCGGCAACGGATCTAGTCGTGACGCTGCCGATTGGCGTTTGCGCGTTGCCTGGCTGAGTGCCGAATTAAATCGCCATAACCATGCGTATCATACGCTTGATAATCCTACTATTCCAGATGCTGAATACGATTGCCTATTTTGCGAATTGCAGGCACTGGAGCAAGCACATCCTGAATTAATTACGCGAAACTCTCCTACGCAACGCGTTGGTACAGCGCCGCTGCCTCAGTTTAATCAGATTACCCATTCCATCCCGATGTTGTCTCTCGGCAATGGTTTTAAGGATGCGGACATCATTGAATTTGATCGGCGTGTCAGAGGTGGGCTAGATACTTATACTCATGCCGAAATCGAATACGCGGTTGAACTGAAGTTTGATGGCTTGGCAATCAATTTGCGCTATGAGAACGGGGTATTAGTGCAGGCTGCTACCCGTGGTGATGGCAGTACCGGTGAAAACGTTACCAGCAATATTCGAACGATTCGCACCATTCCGCTGCGCTTGCATATTGAGCATCCACCCAGAGTGTTGGATGTTCGTGGCGAAGTGTTGATGTTCAAAGCGGATTTTGTACGTCTTAATGACCGTCAGCGGACCGCTGAACTGAAGGAATTTGCTAATCTCCGTAATGCAGCAGCTGGGAGTTTGCGACAACTTGATTCACGAATTACCGCAAAGCGTAAGTTGCGTTTTTTTGCGTATGGTATCGGCATGCTTGAAGGTGCGGAGATGCCATCGTCCCATTCGGCTTTACTTGATTGGTATGAAGTGCTTGGCCTGCCGGTGTGTAAAGAGCGTGCAGTGGTCAAGGGGGCGAATGGTTTGCTGGCATTTTTTTGTGATGTCAGTGCCAAGCGATTACGATTGCCATATGAAATCGACGGCGTGGTCTACAAGGTCAATCGCTTGATGCAGCAACAGATGCTGGGATTTATTTCGCGCGCGCCACGCTTTACCCTTGCACATAAATTTCCTGCAGAAGAGGCGACCACGCAGGTACTCGATATTGAGGTCCAGGTCGGGCGGACTGGTGCGATCACTCCAGTTGCACGACTTGCACCCGTATTTGTAGGCGGGGCCACGATCACTAACGCCACGCTGCACAACGAGGATGAAGTTCGGCGCAAGGATATTCAAATTGGCGACACCGTGATAGTGCGGCGCGCTGGTGATGTGATTCCTGAGGTCGTGTCATATGTAGCCGCACACCGCCCCCCCACCGCGCAGCCGTTTGTGATGCCGACCGCTTGCCCAATTTGTAGTTCTGCAATTGTCAGGATGGAAGACGAAGCGATAGCCCGTTGCTCTGGTGGCTGGGTTAAGTGTCCGGCGCAACGCAAGGGCAGGTTGCAACATTTTGTCTCGCGTCGTGCAATGGACGTTGAAGGCTTGGGTGACCAATTGATTGATCAATTGGTTGATCGGCAGATTATTACCAATGCTGCCGATTTATATAAACTCGGCGTGCTGAAAATGGTCGAACTTGACAGAATGGGGGATAAATCGGCACAAAATGTTTTTGCCGCACTGGAAAAATCTAAATCGACGACGCTAGGACGCTTCATTTATGCCTTAGGTATCCGTCATGTCGGTGAGGCTACTGCCAAAGAATTGGCAACTCATCATGGCACTATTGAGGCTGTGATACAAGCTTCCGAAGAGCAATTACTGGAGGTTGCTGATATTGGCCCAGTGTTAGCAAAATCGATTTTGGCGTTTTTCGGGGATCCATTAAACGTCAAATTAGTTGAACAGTTACGTGCTGCCGGGGTATATTGGCCGGAGAACTTACGGCCTGAAATCCAGTCCAAATCTCTGCTAGGAAAAACATTTGTTCTGACAGGCACCCTGCCTACCCTCAGTCGAGATAAGGCAGCAGCATTAATTGAGGCTGCTGGCGGCAAGGTCATTGGCTCAGTATCGAAGAAAACGAGTTATGTCATCGCTGGTGCCGAAGCAGGGAGCAAATTGACTAAAGCAGAAGAATTAAATGTGAGCATTCTAGATGAAGATGGGCTTCGCACTCTTTTAGAAAGTAACAATGACAAAAATTAGAAAAGCAGTATTTCCGGTAGCTGGCTTGGGTAGCCGATTTTTACCCGCCACGAAAGCACAACCAAAAGAAATGCTTCCGATTGTCGATAAGCCTTTAATTCAATACGCTGTCGAAGAAGCTGTCGCTGCCGGTATTACCGATATGATCTTTATAACCGGGCGTAATAAGCGGGCGATTGAAGATCATTTTGATAGCGTGTATGAACTTGAAAGCGAGCTGGAAGCAGCAGGTAAAACCAGGTTGCTGGACTTGGTTCGTAACGTTATTCCTATTTATGTTAACTGTATTTTTATTCGTCAGTCGGCACCTTTGGGCCTTGGGCATGCGGTATTATGCGCACGTCCAGTCGTCGGTGATGAGCCGTTTGCAGTGTTGCTGGCGGATGACTTTATGGATGTGGATGAAGGTCAAAAAGGTGTATTGACCCAAATGATGGACGTATTTTTGCAAGAGGGAAGTAGTCTGTTGGCTGTACAAGATGTGCCGCGTGCAGATAGCAAACATTACGGAATGGTCATTATCGATGCGTATAAAACTAATTTAGAGCGGGTGAAAAGTATTGTCGAAAAACCCCTTCCAGAAAATGCTCCATCAACGCTGGCTGTAGTTGGACGCTACGTCTTAACAGGTGGTATTTTCGATTGCCTGGAAGGTTTGGGCAAGGGCGCTGGCGGTGAAATTCAATTAACTGATGGGATTGCCGCATTGATGGAAAAAGAGAACGTACTAGCCTATCGCTACGCTGGCCAGCGTTACGATTGTGGTTCAAAACTTGGCTATTTGAAGGCAACGCTAGCGATGGGATTGAAGCATCCTGAAACAGGCGCTGATTTTTCCCGGCACTTGAAACAATTCCAATAATTTCAATACTTTCTACAGCGATTAATCTTATGAGCGTTCGTGAAATTCTAAAAATGGGTGATCCGCGGCTGTTGTTGACAGCAAAGCCAGTGGTGAATTTTGATAGCACTGAACTAATAACATTAATTGCTGATATGTTTGATACGATGTACGCTGCAAACGGAGCTGGCTTGACCGCACCGCAGATTGGTATCAATTTACGCGTAGTGATTTTTGGTTTTAAAAAAAATGCGCGTTATCCAGATGCAGAGCCGGTGCCAGAAACGGTATTGATTAACCCCGTCTTGACAATGCTGTCAGATGCCACCGAAGAAGGCTGGGAAGGTTGCTTGTCAGTACCCGGTATGCGCGGTGTGGTGCGGCGCTGGCATATTTTGCATTACGAAGGTGTGGATCAGTTCGGCGCTGTGATCAGTCGGACGGTGAACGAATTTCATGCGCGAGTAGTACAGCACGAATGCGATCATCTGGATGGTATTTTGTATCCGATGCGGATCAAAGATTTCTCACGATTTGGATTTACATCGGTGTTGTTTCCGGAATTAGATCCGAGCGACGACGATTAAGAAGGTGTTAGTATCAAAATAGCAAGAAAGCGGGATAACCATTATTAATATAGTCATTCCGCTTTTTCATATATATACATAAAATAAGTTGCGTATTTACACTTCAGCGATACGCTTGGCAATATGTTCCAGCGCTTCCTCAACCTGATCCACCAGAATCAAACATAAATCACCTTCTTTTAAGGTAGATAATGCAGTATCGATAGCGATGAATTCACCTTTCATTTCTTGAATAGCTTTAGTGCGGCAAGCATTTTTTAATCCATCACGCAACAGCGCCATTACCTCGCCATCAGCCCGACCACGCTGGCATTGATCCTGATACAGGATCACTTCATCGAAGGCATCACCCAGCAGTTGGGTTTGCTGGCGGATATCTTCATCACGACGATCCCCCGCACCGCTAATCACCACTGAACGCCGTTTAGCAGGCATGCTTTCAACCGCCTGCACCAGTGCTACGATGGCATCCGGATTGTGGCCATAATCGGCAATCAGGGTTGCGCCACGATAGCTGAATACATTAAATCGGCCCGGCACAGTGGCGGCGTCATTGATGAATGTGCGCAAGCCGTTTTGAATGACTTTCCAGTTGAGTTTTAAAGCCCAGGCGGCTGCCGTTGCGGCCATCACATTTTCGATCTGAAAACGGATGGTGCCGTTACGTGTTAATGGGATATTGGCCAGCGGCAATCGTACTTCTTGCATGCCTTGCGCCGCGACGATATCGGTGCCATCCAGATAGACGACGCGATGACCTTGTGCCCGATGCGTGGTCATTACCGGGTTATTGTTGTCGTAGGCAAAAAACGTGACTGAGCCGGGGCAAACCTGCGCCATGCTAGTGACCATAGGATCACCGGCGTTGAGTACCGCTACACCTTTGGGGGCAACGTTTTCGACGATGACGCGTTTGACGACGGCCAAGTCTTCTAATGTGCTGATAAAGCTAAGCCCAAGATGGTCGCCCATGCCGATATTGGTAATCACGGCGACGTTGCAACGGTCAAAGCCAAGCCCTTCACGCAATACGCCACCGCGAGCGGTTTCGAATACCGCAGCATCAATGTCGGGATGCATCAGAACGTTGCGTGCACTGCGGGGGCCGCTACAATCACCAGTATCGATACGTTGCTTTTCGATATATACACCTTCTGAATTAGTCATGCCGACGCGCAGACCTTTGCAACTTAGTAGATGTGCAATTAAGCGGACAGTAGTGGTTTTTCCATTGGTTCCGGTGACCGCAACCAATGGGATACGACCATCATGCTGTTCGCTGAACATGGTTGATAGAATCGCTTTGCCAACTGCGCGGCTCTTGCCGTAAGA
>JACMQE010000185.1 GCA_014377145.1 Glaciimonas sp.
GGATAACCATCGGCATAGCCGCAAGCTACCACGCCGACTACCATCGGTTCAGCCGATACAAAACGACTACCGTAGCCAACTGCTTCACCAGCTCCAATTTTATGGATACCGATAATCCGGCTAGTCAAAGTCATTGCCGGACGCAAACCAAACGCTTCAGCGGTGTCACCACCTGGCGTCGCGCCATAGAGCATGACACCACAGCGCACCCAATCAGAACGTATTTCAGGATGCATCAGATCGGCGGCAGAGTTTGCAATGCAGCGCTCCCCTACAAGTCCAGCAATGCCACGCTCAAAACGCGCCACTTGTTGTATTAATGAAAGCCCCAGATTTTGCGGATCCTCGGCATTGGCAAGATGCGTCATTAACGTTATATGGCCGATCTCCGGCAATGCCCGCAGACGCGCATATGCGTAACGGAAAGCTTCTGGCAGAAATCCCAGACGATTCATGCCGCTATTCATTTTAAGATGAACGTTAAGCTTAAAAGACCTCGGTTGTAACAACAAAAATTTTGCCAGCAAATCGATCTGCTCGCTACAATGCACAGTAGTCTCAAGCTGTGCCGCAAAAATGGTATCAAGATCGGCGGTATCAAAAAAGCCTTCCAGCAGCAAAATTGGCTTTTTCCAGCCAAGTTCGCGCAACCGTACAGCATACTCAGGCTCGACCAATGCCAAACCATCAGCTTTGGTAAAACCACGCATCCCGCACTCCAGGCCATGTCCGTATGCATTAGCCTTTAAAATGGCCCAGACTTTAGCATTCGGCGCACAGGCTTTAGCAATTTGCAGGTTATGTTGAAGAGCGGAAACATCAATAGTGGCAACGATAGGCCTTGGCATAAAAATAGCTAACGCAAGTAATACGATTGACTTACTATTTTACCGGATGCTACAAAAAGAGAAATCACCGAATCACGATCAAATGCAACTAAGCACCACCAAACGTAATCAATTCTTATCGACCTTAATCAACCCTACATTAGCCGCAATCCACCTTACCAGAAACGATTTGAAATACGAGACGCCATAAACTTGGGCTAGCCATATTTTCATGGTATAAAGCATGCCGGGGACACTGGTTACATTTTAAGATGCGGATGAATCGCGGTTTTTATACCATTATGGCGGCGCAGTTTTTTTCGTCGTTGGCCGATAACGCCCTACTTATAGGGGCGATTGCCTTACTGATTGAAATATCGTCTCCGACCTGGATGACGCCGTTACTCAAACTATTTTTTGTCCTCTCTTACGTCCTGTTAGCGCCTTTTGTTGGTGCGTTTGCCGATTCTTTGCCTAAAGGCCGCGTGATGTTTTTCACCAACCTCATCAAGATTTTGGGTTGCATGATGATGTTTTTCAGTATCCATCCTCTCCTATCGTATGCGATGGTTGGTTTCGGTGCTGCTGCATATTCCCCCGCAAAATACGGTATTCTGACTGAGCTGTTACCTGCCGAAAAACTCGTTGCTGCAAATGGCTGGATAGAAGGCTTGACAGTTTCGTCGATTATTCTGGGCACAGTAATGGGTGGAGCGCTTGTCAACCCGCATGTATCCGCTGTGCTATTGTCGCTGTATGTACCGGTACTCAACTGGAGTCCGAATACCCCCACTCAGGCGGCCCTCAGCGTGGTTGCAGGACTGTATATTATTGCCGCCATATTCAACCTGAAAATTCCAGATACTTGTGTGCGCTACCCTCATCAGGAGCGTAATCCTATCAAATTGGTAGCCGATTTTGCTCAATGCAATAGTATCCTGTGGAAGGACAAGCTGGGGCAAATCTCTCTCGCGGTCACGACATTGTTTTGGGGTGCTGGGGCGACGCTGCAATTTATTGTTCTAAAATGGGCCGAGAAATCTCTTCATATGCCACTCGATAAAGCAGCAATTCTACAAGGCGTAGTGGCAGTCGGTGTTGCTATCGGGTCTATTACAGCAGCTCGCTTCGTTCCATTACAGAAGTCATTGTCGGTAATGCCGATGGGTATTGTAATGGGTTTGGTTGTCATGTCCATGACACTGGTGCACTCAGTCTGGATAGCCTACCCATTGCTGGTACTGATTGGGGCTTTGGCGGGCTACTTTGTCGTCCCGATGAATGCGCTGCTACAACATCGGGGACATATCCTGATGAGCGCGGGTCACTCAATAGCAGTACAAAATTATAATGAAAATTTGTCTGTATTGACCATGCTGGTACTCTATGCAATTTTAGTAAAATTAGACATGAACGTCAATTTTGTGATTATCATGTTTGGCCTGTTCGTTGCTGGAACCATGTTTTTGGTTATGCGCAGACACGCGGCGAATCAGCGAGATAACGATTCGCTGACCTTAATAGGTGAACAGAAGCATTAAGATTGATCATTCTACGTTGGCTGCATTGGAATCCGACAAGCTGATTAGACAGGAATCACTATCTGATCATTGACAATCCTCGCCTCTATTCGGCCCGTGCAACCCAATCAACTAGCAAGATAAATCCTCGCTTACTTTCTAGATCTCCAACACCATAGGAGCGCATTGCTATCAGCATAACCGGTGAGCATTCATGCTCGAAATACGCCTTCAGGAATTGACGCATTTCAAATACACTCAAGGTATCTTTCTACATGGCCTTAATGGAGCTAACCAGCGCAGTTTAGATAGAATGAGATAACGCGCACTACCATCATTGCCACCAGATTCAACGTATACCAATAACTATGACAGACATATCCGACACACCAAGTTTGCTAGGAACGATAAAGTTCTTCTCTGAATGAAATAACCAGCCCTTCACCAGCATCCGGGCCGCAACCACTGGTGCGGTCAAGTAGCTTTAGGCAAATGGGTATTACGACAATATTAATTGACGATGAAGAATTTTATGAATTTTTTGCCCTAGCGTGTCCAACAATAAAATTTTATAGTGAGCTCCCAATACGTCGGGCAGGCAGACTCTTGCAATAAAGTTAAACTCTTCGAGAGTCTCACCTTTGTCAGTCCTGACCTACAAACCGTGCGATTAACATGTGATGCTCTTGAGAAAACGCTATGAGGTTTTCGGCATATAAAATAAGCCGAGTCGAAGTTAAGGTACTAATAAAGGCATGTAAGACGAGGCCAATCAGCGGCAATATAAACGACCTTACCCTACATTGCGGTGCATGGATATCCAGAAAATCATGCCCATCCAACATTCATATAAGCGCTCTTACGTGCAGATCGTTGAAATTATTTTCAAACCGATAAAATTAAACCTGAAAGACGCATGATTGATCTGGCTATACTTTTGAAAAAGATTAAGAAGTGTTACTCGCTGGCGGGTGCATAACACCTCATTGCCAGACATAAGTCGTCCCATGCCCTGGCTTTTTCTGATGGTTTGCGCAATAAATATGCCGGATGATAAGTCACCACCAATGGTAATCCAGCATAGCGATGTACGGTTCCACGCAAGGTCGAGACTGGTGTCGTCGAATCGAGTGCCAATAGCGTTAATGCAGCCGTCTTACCTAGTGCGACCAATACACTCGGCTGCATTAACGCAATTTGGCGCTGTAAATACGGTAAACATGCGGCAACCTCTTCTGAGGATGGTGGCCGGTCGCGTCCCTTATCATCCGTTGGATGACACTTAACGATATTCGTAATATATGTATTTGCGCCACGGCTGACGCCAATGGCTGCCAGCATGTTGTTTAGCAGCTTGCCAGCAGAGCCAATAAATGGCTCGCCCTTTCGATCCTCTTCACGACCCGGTCCTTCTCCGATGAATAACCATTTGGCACTTTCGTCACCACCACCAAAAACAGTATTCTCACGACCTTGGCACAACCCGCACCGGGTACACTCCGCTACAGCGGACTTGAGACATCGCCAGTCCATAGAGGCAGGATTTGCCAATAACATTCCGTCAGCAAGTTTAGGAGACGAAACAAGCATCGCTGATACAGGTAATGATGCGTCATCTTTCGAAGCGACCATGGAATCATTGACTACGGGTATATGGGCCGGCATTGAGGTCGCCATAATAGGCTTTGCTGCCTCTTTTAGGGATGCTGCCAGCATAGGTGTGACGGTTGCCACGGGCTCTACCACCTCTAAATACGTTATTTCTTTGACCATCTCTACATGCCGCCGCACCCATAGCGGGCCAACGCCACACTCGTCCAGAAAAGCGCTACGCCAATTAAGTGTATTCATAAAGACAGCCGCATTACAATCGCGTCTTCACGACATTCCCCAGCAGTTGGATAATATCCAGGTCGGATGCCAATCTGAACGAAGCCATAACGCTGATAAATGGTGATCGCGCGTTGATTTGATGGCCGCACTTCTAGCAACACCGACTCCATGGTGTTATCCCGCGCCAGTGTGACAACCTTATCAAGCAAGTTTTTTCCGAGACCTCGTCCGTTCAGATCAACGTGAACACTTATATTTAACAAATGTGCTTCATCGACTACTGACATAATAAAAAAATAGCCAACCAATCGGTAACTGGCATCACGCAGTGTCCAACATTGATATCCGCTCTTAATTGAATCGTAAAAATTGCCGTACGTCCATGGTTGCGAATACACCCGTTTTTCAATTTCGCCCACCTCTTCCAGGTCATCAATCGACATAAGGCTAAAAGACAACGGCAAGGCCAATATATTTTTTCCGCGCTGGCCAACATTGGAAGTCATGTTGTCACCTTGGCAGCGCGCTCAGCCTTGGTAAATGCCACTTTATTGCGAAGATACAGAGGTTTTGCCTCAGTTGCGGGCATTCCTAACCCTTGCTGGAACGCCCTCAGTCCAAGCTGTGCAATTTGGTGCGCATGCGGCATCAAAACTGGTTTAGCATCGATGGTAAATGCAGCACCACCAAACAACTCTGAATATGCCGATAATCCATTGCCACAAGCCAATACGCTACTTAACGGCATCACCAAAGTTGGTGACGTCAGCGTTGGTTCAACTATCACTTGCCACGTATCAATAACATAACGGTACTGGGCCCAGTACACCTCACCCATACGCGCATCCAGTACACTTAATACCTCTTTAGCACCATAAGCTTCATAACAAGCATGTGCCATTGCCGCCAAAGTTACTATTGGCAACACCGGTAAGTCAATACCAAACGCCAGCCCTTGA
>JACMQE010000186.1 GCA_014377145.1 Glaciimonas sp.
CATCGGTGGCATCCATAAATGGTGCCAGGCGGCGGGCAACCGCACCGTAACCGGACTCAACCGCCAGACGTACCTGAAACCAAGCATCAGTTTGAGTAAATTGCATATTTTGTGCCAAAGTCCCAATCAAGTCAGTGCAACCGGGACCGTAATCCTTTGGATTCGTCAGTAGTGCCCGCGCCTCTTCAGCAACATTCCCACCTTTCAGGGCTTTCAACGTCAGGGCATAGCATTTAAGCTGGGTATCGTCATCCATTACAAACAGCGGGTATTGTTGATCAAAAGTAGTCCATATCCCAGCCTTACCCAGCTCTAGCAGCCAATCATAGCGCTTC
Source organism: Glaciimonas sp. (assembly GCA_014377145.1). The sequence goes on from JACMQE010000186.1 coordinate 336, forward strand.
AGATAGCCGCGAATGTCAGACTCAGGCGCGATTAGGTCCTTGATGCGGAGCTTCAAACGGTAGTAATCTACGTACGAAGGAATATCATAATTACTCAAAACAGCCGCTAAACCGTCAACTATATCTACCTTGTTGGCGCGTGAAGCATTACGCAAGGCAAGAAAAGCATCGTCTTGACCAGCATACTTGGCAGCATTAGCCAGCGCGGTTTGTGCAATCGCTACGGGCAATAAAGTAATCGCAGTGGTGACTAAAAACAGCGTACCTACAACCCATTTTGTTGCAAATTTTACGCGGTACATACCTTAACAGTCTTTTATTTGCGAGTATGAATAATGACACCTAGCATAGCATGCGATGCCTCCGATTCAAGGTCTGAAGAAACTAATATCCAGAGGTGTAATAAGACGCACGATAAGGCCTATTTACGCAGCACATTATTAAAAATGCGCAAGTCCATCCAGGAGGATCAGCGGCGTAGCTTGAGCACCACTATTGGCGAATACGTTATCAATTGGGCGAAAACATTGGCGGAGGACAATCCAAAGATCGTAATAGGTGTTTATTGGCCGATACGCAACGAACCAGATCTATGCACAGCGTATGACACTTTAATCGCTCAGGGCATAGGGCTGGCCTTGCCAGTAGTGGTGGATAAAGATGCAGCACTACGCTTTGTCCAATGGATACCGGGCGACGCCTTGACGAAAGACGGTTTCGGCATCACTATTCCAGTCAACGGCGCGGTAGTCAGTCCACGGATACTACTAATCCCCTGCGTCGGTTTTAACCGACAAAGACTGCGATTGGGTTATGGCGGTGGATTTTATGACCGCACTTTGGCTATCGGTCACCGACCGATCACGGTCGGAATTAGCTATGCAAACGGATTGGTGAACTTTGAAGGCGCGGCTCATGATATTGCTTTGGACCTGCTATTTACTGAAACGGGATATGTGTAAAACCAAATTGACGGGAGTTGCTTTGCGCTTGTTTTTCGGCTAGCTAGCGATCCTGTCCAGCTGCCTGTTCATTACGTTAAGCGCTGCTAAATTGCAGTCGTCGCTGTGGCATTATTGAGCTTGTAAAAGTGCAACCCCGGCGCCCCCGGCTCGCAAACGTTCACACAATTGCGTGATGACATCAAGACCAAGCGCACGAATTGATTCATTACCATCGCCCTAAGCAACCAGTTTAAGACGTATCCATCGCGGAATTTCAGTACCGCACATATCCGAGAACCGCATGAGTTGGGAATAATTAGTTATTAGCATGATGCCACCAGCTACCGGCACGGCAACGCCCAGTTTTTGCGCGTCCTCGATAAACCTGAAATACGCTTCAGAATTATAAAAATATTGCGTAATAGCGTCGTTAGCACCCACTTTTATCTTCGCTGCGAAATCCTGCACATCGTCTTGGGGAGATTTTTCCTGCGGATGCATTTCAGGATAAGCACCCACTTCGATATGAAACCAGTCACCAGTTTTGGCGCGGATAAACTCAACCAACTTGTTCGCATAACGAAATTCGCCTGAAGAGGAATCCATCGCGCCGTAACCGCTAAGGGGCATCACTGCGCAATGCGACCAAGCGCTTGATACTGCGTGAGTATCGCCCGTAATGATTCGCGTGAGCTACCCAGACAGGACAAATGCGGTACGGCATCATAACCTTCACGACAAATTTCCAAGACCGTATCAAGCGTTCCTTTTTGGGTTGAGCCGCTCACGCCAAAGGTAACCGAAAAATATTTCAGATGTAGTTCAGTTAGTTTGGCCCGCGTCACACGTAATTTTTACGTACCGTCCAAAGTCTTTGGAGGGAAGAGCTCAATGCTGAAATTTTTTGGAGACATTTATCTTTTTTTCAGTAATAACGTAGACAAGGCCCACGATACGATGCTGTACAAAATAGCGCCTACTACCGCTGCCCAGAAACTAGCAACATGAAAGCCGCCCACCAATTGTGCGACTACCCAGAACATCAAGCCATTGATGATAAAAATGAACAGGCCAAGCGTCAACACATTAGCGGGCAAAGTTAATACCAACAATATCGGACGAACCAACGTATTCACAAAACCGAGGATCAGCGCAGCAATCAGCGCAGCACCAAAACTATCAACTGATACCGAATGCAATAAATACGGCACAGCCAGCAGCGCCAGCGCATTAATCAGCCAGGTAACCAGTAAACGCATTCGTTTCTTCTCTTTTGTAAAATTTATGAAACCTGTACACGTTAATTTTTTTATTAAATGCATGAGATGCATTTTTCGCCATCTGCATTCAACACGCTTTTTACTTTTTTACACTTTATTTTCATGCTATTTCTTTACACCGCACTAGTAACGATATTGTTCCGGTTTGTAAGGGCCGGTTTGCTTCACACCGATATACGCCACCTGTTCTTCCGTCAACACGCTCAATTGTGCGTTCAATTTTTTCAACTGTAGACGCGCAACCTTCTCATCCAAATGCTTCGGCAAGGTATATACTCCGATTGGATAATCTTTGGCGTTAACGAACAATTCAATTTGCGCGATGGTTTGATTTGCAAACGACGAACTCATGACGTAGGACGGATGCCCGGTACCACAACCCAAATTCACTAAGCGACCTTCGGCTAACAGAATGATACGTTTGCCATCCGGGAAAATAATATGGTCAACTTGCGGCTTGATGTTTTCCCACGTGTATTGCTAGAGCGCAGCGACTTCGATTTCATTATCAAAATGGCCGATATTACACACAATCGCCTGATCTTTCATCTGCGTCATATGAGTATGAGTAATGACGTGATAATTACCGGTGCAGGTGACAAAAATGTCACCGTGCTCTGCTGCATAATCCATCGTCACGACGCGATAACCTTCCATTGCGGCTTGCAAAGCGCAGATTGGGTCAACTTCTGTCACCCAAACTTGTGCTGACAGGGCACGCATGGCTTGTGCCGAACCCTTACCTACATCCCCATAACCTGCAATGACAGCCAATTTACCGGCAATCATAACGTCGGTGGCACGCTTGATACCATCAACTAATGATTCACGACAACCGTACAAATTATCAAACTTTGATTTGGTAACGGAGTCATTGACGTTAATCGCAGGGAATGCGAGCTTTTCCTCTTTATGCATTTGATACAAACGATGTACACCGGTAGTGGTTTCTTCCGTAACGCCTTTAATTTGTGCCAGACGGATTGAATACCATGTCGGCGAGATAGCCAATTTTTTCTTGATAGCGTTGAACAAACAAATTTCTTCTTCCGAATTTGGATTTTTCAATACCGATGCGTCTTTTTCCGCACGTGTACCCAGATGCAACAACAGCGTAGCATCGCCACCGTCATCAACGATCATATTGGCTTGCTCGTCACCCGGCCATTCAAAAATACGATGAGTAAATTCCCAATATTCATCCAATGATTCACCTTTAAAAGCGAATACTGGCGTACCGGCAGCGGCGATTGCAGCAGCAGCGTGATCTTGTGTTGAGTAAATATTGCAAGACGCCCAACGCACTTTAGCGCCTAACGCTTCCAGCGTCTGGATCAGTACTGCAGTTTGAATCGTCATGTGAATCGAACCCGTTATGCGTGCGCCTTTAAGTGGTTGCGCAGCATTGAATTCTTGACGAATAGCGATCAGGCCAGGCATTTCAGTTTCAGCAATCCGGATCTCCTTATCGCCCCAACCAGACAAGCTGATATCGGCAATGATATAATCTGAAAATGCAGTAGAAGAGGAAGTAGAACTATAAGTAGAGGTTAAATTCATTACAGCGGCGTTCACCACGCCCTCCTTTCGTTGGAAAAAAACGTAAGCGCGGTTGCATATTGCTACGATACCAAGCCTGGCAGAATGAGTCCGTCGCAACGCTCCTTGGCACGAATCCTGTATTCTAAATCAAATTGCCATTGCTTTCATCGCTTTGCGATGCGACTCTTCTAAAACGTAGAAAGGACGACTTAGATGACCTGTTTGGGAGAAGTTAGTCTCTTACTATGCCTCCGTGAGTTCGCTATTAAAAGCGACAAGGGGCTCCAACCTGCCTTTCAAACCCAACCCATTTCGTATAGTTCGCTTTTAATATAGGCATAATAAACTGGCGCCGCAACCAAACCAGGCAAACCAAACGCCGCCTCGGCCAACACCATTGCTAGCAACAATTCCCAGCTACGTGCATTAAGTTGGGAGCCGACTATGCGGGCGTTCAAAAAATATTCCAACTTATGAATCACTATCAGGAATACCATTGCAGCCAGCGCCACATACAATGATATTGATATTGCCACCAGAACAATCAGAGAATTTGAAATCAAATTGCCGATCACCGGCATTAACCCTGCCAGAAAAGTGACAACAATCATGGTTTTTGTCAATGGCAAATAGACGCCTGCCAGCCGCAAAAGCACCAACAAGAATATCGCTGTCAGCGTGGTATTGAGCAGAGATATTTTAATTTGGGCAAAAACGACGCGCCGAAATGCTTCGCCAAGAAATTGTACCCTCACCAAAAGTTGTGCACTTAGCGGCTGTAACACTGAGATAGGATGTTCAGCATTCAACGCCACCATTGTACCCAATACCATGCCAATCAAGACATGAATAAAGACCTGTATCGCTTCTTTTCCCGCCAGGGTCAGCTGGCCGTTATGGGACTCTATCCATTCAGTTACCATTTGCCGCGTATCGGCAATATCATCAGGCAAATAGCTCTGTAACAGAGTAGGCACTTGGGTGCGCGCCTGATCAATGACTTCCATTAATTTAGTCTGAATGACCAGGATACGATCAGGACCGCCATGGAAGAATGCTACCAAACCAAAGATCGCCCCCGTCAGTGCGCCAATAATTACCACCGATAAAAATACAACCGCAATTAAATGCGCGCGCTCGCTAGCCAGCCGGCGCTCGATCAGCGGGGTTAGGGAACGCACTAATTGGTACACAAGTAACCCGGCCAATAAGGCTATCAGCAAATGCAATACCAACACTAACCACAAAACAACAATCGCGATTAGCCATGCAGTAATATGAAAGGGTGAGACGCTGCTGATAACTGGGCGTAGTCTGGGTGACAGCTTATTGGGGACGGCAGATGCGTGACTGACAGGGAATTTGGATGAGGCCATATTAGATTAACCGAAGTGCTATGAGCGCGGGTGAAGATGTCGCGAGTGCTACTAATAGTGCTGATGGGCCTGATGTTTCTTATTTAATGTTGTTGACAATACAGTCCAGTGTAACAAGTTCTAGGCATCAGCAAAGATTCATTTTGAACCTATATTTGTGCTTGCTTGCTGGCATGTAAATGTAAAGTAGGTCTGGTTCCTCAGACCTACTCGTTTATTAAATCTCGCTTACATAGGACTTACACAAAATTATTGCAGCAAGGGGTACCACAGAAGACAGCACGCTATTGGAGCCAGGAGAGCACAATGCCGCCGGTGCTGTTTTGTGTAAGCCTATACATTCAACTTACAAAGATGCCTTCAATGCAGCGGCTTTGTCAGTCCGCTCCCAGCTAAACTCTGGTTCCTCACGACCAAAATGGCCGTAGGCAGCGGTTTTTTCGTAAATCGGACACAACAAGTCGAGCATTTGCACGATTCCCTTCGGGCGCAAGTCAAAATGTTCCAGCACTAGTTTGGCCAGCTTTTGATCACTGATCTTGCCTGTACCAAAAGTCGTTACCATCACTGAAGTAGGCTTAGCGATACCGATGGCGTAGGAAACTTGAATCTGGCAACGACTAGCCAATCCAGCAGCGATGATATTCTTAGCAACATAGCGGCCAGCATAAGCAGCAGAACGGTCAACTTTCGACGGGTCCTTACCCGAAAAAGCTCCGCCGCCATGGGGTGCGGCCCCACCATAAGTATCCACAATAATTTTACGTCCGGTCAAACCGCAATCGCCTTGCGGTCCTCCAATGACGAAGCGACCGGTAGGATTAACCAAGTAATTAGTGTTTTGCAGCCATTCCTTTGGCACCACCGGCTTGATAATTTCTTCAATTGCCGCTTCCCGAATATCTTCGTGGAGCATTTCCGGTGCATGCTGCGTGGACAGCACGATCGTGTCGATGGCAACGGGAATGCCATCGATATACTTCAAAGTAATCTGAGACTTTGCATCTGGACGGAGCCAAGGCAATCGACCATCCCGGCGTAACTGGGATTGGCGCTCGACAATACGGTGTGCATAATAAATCGCAGCAGGCATGAATTCGGGGGTTTCGTCGCACGCATAGCCAAACATCAAGCCTTGATCACCCGCGCCTTGGTCAAGATCAAGTCCTTTACCTTCATCCACCCCTTGAGCGATATCCGGTGATTGCTTGTCATATGCCACCAATACTGCACAGCTTTTGTAGTCGATCCCATACTCGGCATTGTCGTAACCGATACGCTTGATTGTCTCGCGGGCTATGTTGATGTAATCGACATTGGCATGAGTAGTGACTTCGCCGGCCAAAACAACCAAACCGGTATTGACCAAAGTTTCGGCTGCAACCCGTGCGAACGGGTCTTGCGCCAAAATAGCATCAAGAATTGCATCGGAAATTTGATCAGCGACCTTGTCAGGATGTCCCTCGGAAACGGATTCAGAGGTAAAGAGGTATTCGTTTGTCATAACAACAGGCTCCTGCTAAAAAGAAATACAGTGGTGACCGTGCCGCAGTCCTGCTGTAGAGCCTGCGACGCTTTAGCGAAATTTATATACCGCTTCGCAAGTTGTCTATTAACTCGGCGGATGAATATCGGGCGAATGTGGCCAAGTATTCTTGGATAATCGGCTAATTCTTATTGCAATAAGAATTAAAACGTTACATGAAAACTAAATGAATAACTCGCCACGAAGACATTTAGGCTTACAACGAAATACTATTCTACGCCTTTTATAACATTTCGGCAAAATGCCTCCCCGCCCTCTCATGCTTATCGCTCTCTTTAAATTATTATCAAGATTACCGCTTTGGGCGTTGCACACAATCGGCGCAGCCGTCGGTTGGTTAGTGTATCTAATATCCCCGTCTTATCGGCGCAAACTAAAAAACAACCTGAACAGGGCTGGATTTCAGCGCTATTCATCACAAGCCATTTGCGAGTCTGGCAAAAGCATGTTCGAACTCCCGTTCATTTGGTGCGCTGCGCCGGAGAAAGTTTTACGGACTGCACGGATCGAAAATTGGGCATTAGCGCAATCGGCGCTCGATGCCAAAACCGGCGTCATTTTTTTAACGCCACATCTCGGTTGCTTTGAAATCATTGCACAGGTGATTGCTGCCAAAACTTCTTTCACCGCCCTGTACCGCCCGCCACGCAAAGCGGCGTTAAAATCGTTAATTGAAGATGCCCGCGCACGTCGCAATTTACATCTTGCTCCGGCGAATCTGAATGGAGTACGGGCTTTGTTAAAAGCATTAAAAAAAGGTCAGGCCATCGGCTTGTTGCCAGATCAGGTGCCACAAAATGGTGAAGGTGTTTGGGCCACATTCTTTGGTAAACCCGCCTACACCATGACCTTATCCGCCAAATTACATCTAATGAGTGACGCACCGATTATTCTGTCGTATGCAGAGCGGCTCTCTTTTAGTCGTGGTTTTGTGATTCGGTTTGCGCCATTTGAAGAAGAACTTGGCGCGACACCGGAACAGCAAGCGCGGGCCATCAATATCGCGATGGAAAAACTCATCGGCCGTTGCCCGTCCCAATATATTTGGAGTTACAACCGCTACAAAATCCCTCCTGGCGTCAGTGCGCCAAGCAATCCCATCACAGATAATCCGGGCCAAGTATGAGACTGCTGATTTTCTTATTGTGGCTGACGCACTGGCTCCCGCTTTGGGTTCTGGGTCCAATTGGTGAAGCACTAGGTTCAATCCTATTCATCATTATGAAACCGCGTCGCAAGATCACGCTGACGAATTTAAAAATGTGTTTCCCAGATATGCCTGAGCAAGAACGGGTGGTGTTGGCAAGGCGTCATTTCCAAGCCTATGCGCGTAGTGCTCTGGAGCGCAGCGTATTATGGTGGGCCTCTGAAGTGCGCCTCAAAAGATTGATTCATATCGAATCTGCGATTCCGCTGAATACCCTTGAGGCAGGGCCAACGATTTTGCTATGCCCGCACTTTGTCTGCCTGGAAATTCCGGGTATTGCCCTGGTATTAAATTCGTCACTTTCAATTTGCACTATTTACACCTGTCAGCAAGACAAAGTGGTTGACGCGGCCTTGCTTAAAGGACGCTCACGTTTTCGCCCAGTAAAGTTATTCACACGTGAACAAGGTGTCAAACCCATTATCCGTGCGATGCACGAAGGATTTCCTTTTATCATGCTGCCGGATATGGATTTTGGCACCAAGGATTCCGAATTTGTGCCGTTCTTTGGCATTCCCGCAGCCACTTTAACAGCCACCGCCAGAATTGCCGCTGCAACCAAAGCCCGCGTCGTACCTATGATTGCTACGTTCTTGCCCGGTTACAAAGGCTGGAAAGTCGCTTTCTATCCTGCCTGGGAAAATTATCCCGGCGATGACATCATTGAAGCCACTCAGCGAATGAATGCATTTATAGAAGCGCGAGTGTTAGAGGCACCAGCTGAATATTTCTGGGCGCACAGGCGCTTCAAAACCAGACCAACCGGCGAGCCTGATCCTTATTAATCAGTTGCGGCCAGTTGATACTGATTGCACATGCTGACTCAAATTCACAACGCCAGTTTTCGCCGACAATTCTAAAAGCGTATAAGCCCTATAATCAAGCAATGAAACTCAAATTTACTAAGATGCATGGCGCAGGCAACGATTTTATCGTGATTGATGCGATCAACCAGCAATGTGACTTTACGCAGGCCCAATGGCAAGCGCTAGCCGACCGTCATTTCGGCATTGGTGCTGATCAGATATTAGTAGTCGAAAAACCGCAAGCGGCAGGCGTCGATTTTCGCTATCGGATTTATAACGCTGATGGCAGCGAAGTTGAGCAGTGCGGTAACGGGGCACGCGCGTTCGTCAGATTTGTCACCGAAAAAGGCCTGACCGGCAAACGCGCAATTAAAGTCGAAACTATGTGTGGCGTGATCGAACCCAGGCTAGAAACCGATGGCACCATCACAGTAAATATGGGTGCACCTATTTTGGCACCATCCCACGTCCCCTTCGACGCCCGTGCACTGGACCCCACGCAAGAAGGCGCGGATACTCTATGGCCACTCGATATTAAAGGCAAAACTGTGCTGTTTTCGATTGTCTCTATGGGTAATCCTCATGCGGTTCAAGTAGTGAGCAATACAGAAGTTACCCCCGTGCTGGATGATGGCCCTCTGATTGAGCATCATCCGCGCTTTCCCAAACGTGTTAACGCTGGGTTTATGCAGGTCATTAATCGCCATCAAATTAAATTGCGGGTATTTGAACGTGGTGTTGGTGAAACGCTGGCTTGCGGCACCGGGGCTTGTGCCGCCGTCGTCGCAGGTATCCAGCGCGGCTTACTAGACTCTCCAGTAAAAGTGCAGACCCATGGCGGCGAATTATTGATAACTTGGAATGGTCTCAATCAACCGGTCAAAATGACCGGACCGGCAGTGACCGTGTTCGAAGGTGAAATCGAAGTAAATACTGACAAGCAGTGACGCAACATCTAAGTAATGAGTATGTTGCCGATAATCGTTTGCATTTGGAAGCGTATGTCTTTTAATATCTTTAACAACGAGAACCGTTGCTAGACATTCGTATCTGCAATTTCTTCATCTTCCTTTACCCTCTTGCCTACAACACCCAACGCGGGCAGTGCGGTCTTGAAACGATATAGCCGCTGGCGGTAATTTCCCTCTGGACCATCTGGCCCGCAATCAACATCTTCGAACATTCGCGCAAGCCGATTGAACGTCTGGCGTTCATCACCGGTTTCAATTAATATCAGCCGACGCTTGCTGCGAGCATAATACGCCCTGATATCCACCACCAAACAGTGACCGCAATCAGCATGGTTTACGTCCAGCAATAATGCTTCAGGCCGACTTAAGCCAAATAACAGCGCAAGCTCGATACGTGCAGCCAAAAACGGATGACTGGCGACCAACTCTCGCGTCAACTGCTGTTTAGCGGTCAGCGCCCAGGCCATTGGATGCACGTGATCGGCAATTTTTGCTAGCAGCCTCTGCGCAACCATATCTCCCTGAATGGCAGCTTTTTGCAACCAATAGACCGCTTGCACATCATTCGTCAATTTTTCACGTCGATTGCGCCAGGCGCTGACGCCACATTCCAACTGCGCTGCACAATGCCCCATCTCTGCGGCATGTGCCAAATGGCGCTGCATGTCGATCAGATTACGCTGAGAAAATTCAGATTTTAAATATATCCTCGACAACGCATACCAGGCCTCAGATAAACCACGTTCCCCTGCCTGCGTCAGCCAGCGGATCGCCTTTTTATAATTAGCAGAACCGGCACCGACAACAATCCGCTCGCCATCGCTATCCATACGAGCGTACCACAACCCCAAATCTAGCTGGGCGGATTTGTCGTCAGCAGACGCCGCCAGCTCCAAAAATTGCTGGACCTCAATGACGCCAAAGTCTGTCGTCATCATTAAAACACACGCGCAACGGGTCAATAACAGTAGATTCGCTTCACCCAAGCGCCGCGCCAATGTGTTTGACGGAGCATGCAATTGGGCTAATTCTCCGCTGTATTGCTGCGCGACGGCACGGGCCAGGGGCAGTCCACGCTCTAAAAATACTGGCCAGTCCTGACCCTCCCAAGCAATTTCGGCCAGGGCATGTTGCGCTTGCATGACGCCAGCATCAGCTGCGCGTGAAGTCCATTCAAATGTCGTCCCGACAGCATCGACACCCCCAGATGCCATTAGTAAGCCAGAATTACCCTCGTCGCCAACAACGTCATCCTTATTAGCAGGACTTTCGCTAGTTTGAGCTTTCAACTGTACCGTCGTCGCATCAGATTTTGCCGCGTGCTGCGCCAATAACCACTGTGCTTCAGGAATGCCAGCATGAGCAGCCGTTTTTAGCGCCTTCATTGCCTTCCCCCAAAAGTCCCTGAGTGCCATATTTGCATTCAGCCGGTCGTTATCGCGCAAGACCAACTGCGCCAGAACCAGTCCTGCCTGTATGACGCCGTTATCAAACGCTCGCTCATACCATCCACATATATCTCTGAGATTACTTGCACCAAGTGCCACATCAAGAGGTATGTGACTACCAATTAATATCCATGCATCCGCTTCCTGCTTTCGCGCGGCCCGATCCAGCCAGTGCAATGCAGTAGGAAAGTTCTGCGGCAATCCGTTACCACCAAATAGGTAACGCTTTCCCAGCGCCAGTTGCGCTGCGCCCTGTCCAGCACGCGCAGCGCGAATAATCACCAAGTCTTCACGTTTAGCCATAAACACTCATCACGCAAAAGCGTAAATTATCTCCGATAAATTACGAATTCTTTATTTGATAACAATTATGAATAAAGTTCGCGTCTTTAATACAACATATTAAAAAAATTGGTTATTATCGTCCAATCACCATCTAGCAAGTTCAATTATGCCTTGTATGGCGGTGTGCTTATAAAAGCACAAAAGACCGCCATCTCCTATCAATACCCAACTCCTCAGACGTTTAAGAAAAATTTTTACTCTTTTATAAAAAGAAGGAAATTACTTTTTTAAGCCCTAGTAGGATGTGTTGAGCTTTATTTCTACCAAGGTACCGTGAAGCTGCGAGAGCCACGAATAAAGCAAAATGCGAATTAACACGTGCTAATCAAGAAATAATTCATTTAACTGGGCGCCTAAATCAACTCAGATAATTCGCCGATATAGTAATAAAAATACAACATTTCTTATTTCAGCTTAAAATTTTCACCTCATTGCGCTCAAATAATTCATCGAAAATATGAAAAAAAACAGAGAATTAGCGGAAGGCATTGCACGACTCAGAAAGACCACCCTCACCGTTATGTCACATAAATACAACAGAATCGCCAAACCTCGTCAATTTCGACCAATTTATAGCGCGACAGAAGACCAAACCTACAGCGTAAATAGCCGGACCTATTACTGTTCTATCATCCGACAGATGTACGGATCCTTAAAGCAGGCTTTCCAAATAAAGGACGTCAAATGAAGAAATCACTAATCGCACTGGCCGTACTAGGCGCAATTGCAGGTGCAGCACAAGCTCAAAGCTCAGTAACAATCTACGGTATCGTTGATACTGGCGTTACTTATTCTAATAAAGCTCTGAACACTGCCACTGGCGCAACCGGTAACAAAGTTGAAGTTAACTCGGGCGTCGTGCGGGGTTCGCGTCTGGGTTTCAAAGGCGCTGAAGATCTGGGCGGCGGTTTGAAAGCAGTGTTCCAATTGGAAACTGGCTTTTCCAATGACACAGGCGCGTTACAAAGTGACAAGAGCAATACGGGTGCCAGCACATTTTTTCGCCGTAAATCAGTCGTTGGCCTGAGCGGCGACACCTTCGGTACAATCTTGTTAGGTCGTCAGACTGACATAGCTGATGATCTTAGTATCTGGACTTCAGTTGCAGATTTTGGTGGCGTAACTGGTAACGTCGGTCATAATCTAAATCGTTTGGAAGGCGCACGTACCCAAAACTCAATCCGCTACAATACACTAAACCTATCTGGCTTCACTGCCAGCGCGATCTACGGTTTCGGCGAAACAGTTGGTCAAACAGCTGCTGGCCAATCGTTCGGTCTGGGTGGTCAGTATGCTAACGGCCCACTCGCCTTATTTGCTACCTACTACCAGTCGAAAAAAGGCAATAAACCGAGCGATGTGTCTCTGACAAACGCTGCTGTGTTTTATGCTGGTAACCCAGGCGATATAGCTCTGAAGACATTCAGTGTCGGTGCTAGCTATGAAGCCGGCCCTGCCCGTATTTATGGTAACTGGTCACGCGTTAAGCAACCTTTGGCAACAGCTGCTGCTCTGAATCCATTGGCAGCTGCCAATGGATTCAGCATTGGCAGCTTCAACAATAGCAGGGCTGACATCTTTGAACTGGGTACTAACTACATGTTGACAGCTCCTTTACATTTGTTAGCTAGTATTCAATACAGCAAGCTGAGTTTTGTTGATGTTGGTTCACCAAAGGGAAAATTGACTCAATTCAATTTAGGTACGGACTACTTCCTGTCGAAGCGTACTGATCTGTACGCTTTTGCTTCATACTTGCGTGCCAAAAATGCTACTAATCTAGGCGTTATGAGTGGTGATAGCATTGGTTCAAACAATAGCCAAACAGCAGTTTCTGTTGGTATCCATCACAAATTTTAATATAAGTTAGTCAACTCTGCTGCAACGTAGAGATAACCGCTTAGTTAGAAACCAAAGGGTCCACATGATTTTTTATGTGGGCCCTTTGACATTTTTAAGTCTAAAATAAATGCAGCATCGCAATACTAGCGATATTTGTCATGCATTACCATATTGGTGATACTCTCGGACTTTCAATCACACTCATTCAAAACACAAGCACATCATGAGCAGCTATTTGGGTCCCGATACCGTCGTACAATACCTTGCGGAAACGCCGCATTTCTTTGTAGAACATGCCGAGCTAATAGGAAAAATCAAGCTGACCAGTCCAATACTAGGCCATGCCATTTCTCTACAAGAGCGGCAGATGGAGATATTGCGTGAAAAAATTAAAGTCCAAGACCTGCGCCTTGCTGATATGGTGCGTAACGCCCAAGAAAACGACGGCATCAGCGACAAACTGCAAATTTGGTCACGCAGTCTGCTCATGGCACGTAGCGATGTTGATATACCGCATGCTGTCATCACCGGATTACAGACAATATTTAATGTGCCTCAGGTTACTATGCGACTTTGAGATGTCGCTGATAGCTTTTCACAAACCTAGTTTGCTGCACCAGCATCTGCCGATTCAAAGCTTTTTTCCACTAGCCTGAGCGTCCCTTTTTGCGGTGGCAATAATGATTTTGAAGCATTATCCTGGCTCGAACATAAGGCTGAAATTCAATCCATCGCCATGTTGCCATTGCGCGTAAATACAGCAGAAAGCACTTTTGGATTGTTAGTCTTATGCATCGTCCGACGCAGACCGTTTTCGCCCCAATATGGCAACCGATTTTCTTAGCAAGATAGGCGATACCGCCAGCGCCGCGCTCGCCTGCCTACTTACCTAGACGATTATCTTTACCATGCCGGGTGACAGCCAATCCCAATACCAGCACGCTAGTTCTGCGGCAGCTATTGATGCGTATTTGACCAGCCTGGTTGATCAGTGCAAGTTATCGCCTCACACTGTCCGCAACTATTCACGCGACCTGGCCGAATTATTTTCGCTAATCTCAGCTCTCAGCAAAAGCAGTGAAGAAAGCGTCAATTTCACGAAGCTATCTCACATGCATATACGGAAATTTGCAGCACAACTGCATTCTCGCGGCTTGAATGCACGTTCGATTGCTCGCAAGCTTTCTGCGTGGCGCGGATTTTTTAACTGGCTGGGAGAACACACACCACTCGCCAACAATCCCGTCGAAGGGATCAAAGCCCCCAAACGTGCCAAACCGTTGCCAAAAGTATTGGGGCAGGACGATACGATACGACTTGTGACTACCAGTGGCAATGCCGTTAGCCAGCAGAGTCCAACGCTAACCGCCTGTAATCGTGCCATGTTCGAATTGTTGTACTCCAGCGGCTTACGCGTATCAGAGTTGGCAGGACTTGACCTGCGTTACACGGCAAAGACCGGATATACTTCGGACGGATGGATCGATACTGATGCCGCTGAAGTCAACGTCACGGGCAAAGGTGATAAGAAGCGGACTGTTCCGGTCGGGCAACCAGCGTTGCAAGCGATTGCTGAATGGCTGCCGTTACGCAACACCTTAGTAAAACATGACAATATTTTTGCGCTCTTTTTGACTGAACGCGGCAGCCGCATGTCACCTCGCGTAATTCAGCTACGGTTAAAGGCACATGCACAAGCGCTCAACATCCCAACCGCTGTTCACCCCCACGTATTACGCCATTCGTTTGCCTCACACCTGCTACAAGGATCAGGAGACTTACGCGCAGTGCAGGAGATGCTCGGTCATACCTCTATCACGTCTACACAAGTCTACACATACCTTGATTTTCAACGTCTAGCGCAGGTGTACGATGCGGCACATCCACGTGCAAAAAAAATGTCAAAAAAATAATTCTCTCACAGAAGGGTAGAACAATTCCACGCAAAATAGGCAACTGCATTGCAATTTTGGGGGATAATTAAATTTTATTTATTCTTCTCACATGTGTCCTGGCATGACCACTGACATCAAACTTAAAACCAGCGCACACACTTCTGCAACACCAAACCAATCTGAGCCACGAGCACCAGGCGCAACGCTCGCTGAAGAACAACTGCGCATGGCGTTGGTGCGCGTCACGGGCGCGCGAATAAAAGTGCTGACTGTCCTGCTAGAAGCGCGCTGCGCGGTCTCACATCAAGACATGCAAGATTTATTTGTCGAGATGGATCGGGTGACCTTGTATCGCGCACTTGACTGCCTGACCGATGCTGGTCTGGCCCATAAAATTGCCGGCGATGACCGTGTATTCCTCTACAGCGCCGGCGCTGAGCACACCGAATCCATATCTGCCGACCCTACACTCCACGCACAGCATCAGCATGGGCATTTTAAATGCACCCGTTGTACGAAAGTATTTTGTCTGGATGGAAGCGGTGAGGCGGGATTTTTGGGCGACGTATTAGCCCCAGTTAAATCCACCCAAGCGGGGAAAGAAACGACGACAGCATCACCGGCAATGCTACGTCAGCATTTACAGCAAGCCTTGCAGGACTCTCTCGGCAAAGGCTTCGAAG
>JACMQE010000015.1 GCA_014377145.1 Glaciimonas sp.
CACCTTTTTCAGTCAACTTAATCTAGATTTAAGACCGATACTTTGTTGACGACCGGCCTGTTCGCGCTGGGTGGTTGCACTTTGGTTAGTATTGCAACTACAGCTTTTGGTGCGAAAGTGGCCGTGGAATCTGCTGCCTTTAGCGTTACCACCGAAGTGGCGAGCGGCACCTTCAAGGCTGGCGGCGCGGTGGTTGGTACTTTAGTCGATTGAGCGAACAAAGCTGCAAGAACGTTGTTCACCCCTCACCTCCAATTTTATCGAAACTTATTTCTTTGGTGGTTAATCCGGTCTGTTAATGGCCAGCTATTTTTCTGAGAGTACATGTGACACTACAAATTAAATTTGATCAAGCGCTAGCCGACGCCAAGAACTTGACTGAGCGGCCAGGTAACATGACGCTGTTAAAAATGTATGCCGTCTACAAGCAAGGTAGCTTGGGTGATGCTACTGACGACCGTCCTGGCATGACCGATTTTGTGGCCCGCGCTAAATAGGATGTATAGAATGGATTGAAAGGCACTCCCCAAGAGGTTGCAAAACAGCAATATATCGATTTTGTGAACCACTTAAAGGACTAAGACGATACTGAGGTTTGCCTTTTATTTATATGTTATTCATTCCATCATCGGATCGATGGTATTGATACCGTATATCAACATCCAAGTACTAAACACAATAGCGCATACCCCCTTTATACATACTTTTAGCTTCTAACCTCTGGATTGAGTAAATTTCTCGGCAATTGCCCCTTTTTCGCTGGCAATAATGCTGCCAGAAAATTGTCCGAAGCACTGGCAATATGTGGCGTCAGCACAACGTCAGGATGTAAGGCTGGTTCGTTTTCAAATACATCTAAACCTGCAGCAGCAATTCGGTGTTCACGCATGCCTTAATCAGAGCTAAGTCGTCACGCGCCAAATTGACCAGCGTCGCGCTGGGCTTCATGATGGCCAGTTCCGCTGTCGCGAGGGTGTGATGCCATTCCTTTGAATGCGGCAACACCAGCACGATATGGTCAGCCTGACGTAGAAGGTCTTCCTTAATGACAAAACGCGCATTATTGGCACGCGCCTCCAACTCCGGTGCCAGACGTGACTGATTATGATAAATAACCTACATATCAAAAGAGTGCCCTAGTCGACTGATAACTTCTGGAAAAATAGCCCAGGTAAGTAGAATTTTGGGCTTATATTTACGCTATTTAATATATCCGCAATGGCAACGTCTCTGATTTATGCACGAAAGAAAATAAAACTCATAATAGCAAATAGTGGTATTAACACCACGCATGCCCAAACCATGTAACCAAAGAAAGAAGGCATGCGGATGCCGCGCTCTTCAGCAATCGCCTTAACCATTAGGTTGGGAGCATTTCCAATATAACTGTTAGCGCCCATAAACACCGCGCCACAAGAGATCGCTGCTAGGGTTGCGGCAAGTTTACCCATCAGCTCAACCGCCTCGCCTGAAGCCGCATTGAAGAACACCAGATAAGTTGGCGCATTATCGAGAAAGGATGACAGTATCCCTGTGACCCAAAAGTACATCATGTTGTTTGGCTGACCATCACGACCTGTGACAGCAGCAACAATTACCCCAAAAGGACCCTGTACACCCACCCGCAACATCGCAATAACCGGTACGATAGTAATAAAAATAGCTGCAAATAATTTACCAACCTCTAGCATCGGTTCCCATGTAAAGTTATTGCCTTCGTGGGCAACTTCCGGGGTCAGCCAAAAGGATGTCACGATGACCACCAATAATAGAGCATCACGCAATAAATTCTGCAGTTCGACCGGCGTACCATAAATGTCGTAGGTAATGCCGGATTTCCATAAGCCGCTCATTAATACCATTGCAATGACGATGCCTAAAAGAATAAAATTAAATTTTCCCTCAAGACGCAACTTAGCATCATTGCAGGTAAGGTCTTGCGCAACCGGCAAACAATCTTCGCGACGATGGTAATAATGGCGATCCAGAAAATAAAAAATAACCAATAACGCAACCCACATAAATAGTGTTTCAAAGAAGATATTTTTAAATGTCCATGAAAAGTCGATGCCTTTCAAAAAGCCTAGAAACAAGGGTGGATCACCTAATGGCGTTAACGCACCACCCGCATTGGCCACCAAAAAAATAAAAAATACAATAATGTGGACAGCATGTTTCCGGCTATTGTTGGCACGAATCAAGGGCCGAATCAGTAACATTGAAGCGCCGGTGGTACCCATCAAACTTGCCAGCACGGTGCCTAGCGCCAGCAAGCCGGTATTCAACACCGGCGTGCCATGCAAATTACCGCGCAAACAAATTCCGCCTGCCACTACAAACAATGCAGTGAGCAAAATGATAAAAGGAAAATAATCTGCCATGAATGCATGCGCCACACCAGCAGCAGCTGTCGGCACGCCAAACCAGATTGCACAGGGAATCAAGAATGCAACGGACCAGCCGAGTGCAATTTTGCCAAAATGATGATGCCAAAATCCTGGCATCATTAATGGCCCCAGGGCTATTGAGGCTAGCAAACCCATAAATGGAATGCCCCACCACACAGATAATTGTGTACCGTCAAGCTCTGCTGCATGCGCGGTAATAGGGAGAGAAATGATGAGCGTGAGGAGTAGCTTCTTAAGCAATTGTATCTTTCAAATCAGGGAAAAGTACGCTATCTTAAACGAAATTAACTTGCTTAAAAAATAGTGATTAAATGGATATTGCTTTACATCAACTTATCCTTTTTATCTACATGGATTTAAGTTGCTGTGATAATGGCAAATACTTGTCTCAAATAATTAACGTAAGCCTCATCGTCACACATATTTTTCGATGACGTATCGGATAGTTTGGCGACCGGCTGATCGTTCCAACGGACCAGCTTCATGACAATTTGCAGAGGTATATAACCCAGATCGTTAGTCAGATTAGTCCCTACGCCGAAGGCGACCCGCGCACGCTCTTTGAAACGTGAATATAGGGCAGTCACTTTACCGAAATCCAGACTATCGGAAAACACCAGCGTCTTGGCCGCAGGATCAACACGGTTATCGTGAAATTGCTGGATTAGTCGCTCACCCCACTAAAATAGATCACCAGAATTGTGACGCGCTCCGTCAAATAATTTGCAAAAATACATATCAAAATCATGCAGAAAAGTGGTCATTCCATATATGTCTGATAACGCGATGTCCGGGTCGCCACGGTATTCTTCAGCCCACATTTCAAACGCATAAATTTGCGAATCACGCAGACGCGGGCCAAGTGCCTGGCAAGCCTGTAAATATTCATGCGCCATGGTTCCAAGCGGCGTTAATCCAAATTTCATCACAAAATAAACATTGGAAGTACCGGCCAGATGGTCGGAAAAATCATGTTGCATATTCTGAGTGACCTCTTCATGCCAAGCCCGAGAAAAACGTCATCGCGTGCCGTAATCAGCAACCTTGCAGCCAACCATCGCAGGATCATCTCGAATCAAAACGATTTTTTGGTGCAAACCTTGCGGCATTTATAGCAATATTCAACATGCGCTGTGGGAAAATGATGCAATACTACCTGCATCATGGTGAATTTATAAAGATCAGTATCAAGAAGAGCGCGAATAATCATATTGTCATTCTGTATCCGGTGCGTTACAGCAGGCGAGTAAATTTCGAAGAGCCTAGGGCTACTATGGATAGCTGAAAAGTTCAGTTTCGGTCGCGGCTTTAGGTGACATCTTCCTATCTAGTTCGAAAAAACACTAGTGCACTTGCGGCCAGCGTGATTGAATACTAGCTTCAATCTGATTAATGACATCGACTAAAGCAATATCTGATGGCTGTGGCCGCATCTCCGCCTGAACCGCAATCATTACTTGATGACCCCATTGTAGCGAGATGAAATTCATCACATTGTCAATTTCAAGGTGGGCTTCAATGTGCGCCTTAATTGCGGCGTGCAGCTCCGGCGTGGCTGACTCACCATTCACCATGGCCTTGACTTTCTGGATCACAACAACGGCCATGACCATCAGCAAGAGACCAACCGCAATTGAGCCACAGGTGTCCTAGAGCGGAGTACCGGTAATGGCCGTAAGTACCAAGGCTACAAACGCCAATACCAACCCTGCCAGCGTGGCAATGGTCTTCGCCTGCCAATACCATTAATTCAGACTGACGGGTTTCTCGAAACCATCTAAAAAATGACTTGCCGTGTGAAATCTTTCGAATTTCAATCATCGCCCCAGGCAATGACAACGCCTCTAGCACCACCGAAATACCCATTACCTCAATCGCTACCCAAGGGTCATTAATCGGTTCAAAACTCCTTAAATGCTTGATGCAGTCCATTACAGAGAAGGCACCCCCAAACAAAAAACAACAATATTGCCATCATCATGGCTAAGAAATACGCCCCCCTCGCCTAGGCCATCGGGTGGGTGTCATTTGTAGGCTTCCTAGACTCCTTCAGCCCACTCAACAGAAAAACCTGGTTGGTGCAATCGGCCAGCGAATGAATTGCTTCAGCAAGCATAGCACCGGAACCAGTAAATGCAGCGGCGGCGAATTTAGCCAAAGCAACACCATCATTTGCGCCAAGCGCGTAAAAAATTGCTTTGGTAGGGCCTTCTGTGTGGGATGCCATGATGATATGCCGAAGCCCTTCCGCAAGGGACAAAAGTTGACACACTAGCCAATTTAATGGGATGGTGGAACTAACATCTTTATGATTCCACCTTATAAAACGAACAAAAGTAAGGGGAAATCGCATTCCAAAACGAATGGAATTCTTATTAAGGGTAATGATTTAAGTAAAAATTCTAACTTTAGCGACTACAATGGAATTGTGAATTTGTTTATATGAATTCTATATAACCGCTGTTTGTAGGAAATACCGAATTACCTTAAAATACAGTGCTCTGCAACTAGGGGCGTGTTGAGAGTTTACGCTACGATTTTTCTGAGGTGAGTGCTGAGGTTAGCACAACCACACATTAATTATGTAGATGCGCGACCGCTTCAAGTAATACTTACAGATAGGACTGTTGTTATGACTCACGTTGTGACCGAATCTTGCATCAGCTGTCGCTACACCGATTGCGTAGATGTTTGCCCGGTTGATTGTTTCCGCCAAGGCCCGAATTTTTTATCAATCGACCCAGATGAGTGTATTGACTGCGCCGTTTGTGTCGCTGAATGTCCAGTAAATGCGATTTACGCAGAAGAAGATGTCCCCGCAAATCAACAACAATTCATCAAACTTAATGAAGATTTATCACACTTCTGGCCTTCGATCACCAAGACAATTGCACCATTGGCTAATGCTGACGACTTTAAAGACATTACAAAAAAGCTGCATCTGCTTCAGCGGTAGTTGCACATTATGCGCATTAGCATTCAACGAAAGATGATTTTGCCATATTTTTTGCAAAATTCGGTCTGCGACGTCAGTCAAAAAGCCTGCTGTAAAAAGGTGATAGCTGGAACATAGCAGAACTATAGGCAGAATTAGCACAATAATGCTCACGTCGTAAACATTCGAATACCAATGTAGCAACGACTGGGGTCACAAACCAAACAGGAATCATATATTTGTATGGAAACCAGTACCAAGATTGATGCATCTAGCCTACCCGTTATCAAAAATGTCAACAACGCACCGATAGAAGCCGATGCCGTTATTATTGGTGCCGGTCCGGTTGGTCTATTTCAGGTATTCGAACTTGGTCTGCTTGAGATCAAAACGCATGTCATCGATTCACTACCAGTTGTCGGCGGCCAGTGTGTCGAACTCTACCCAGACAAGCCGATCTA
>JACMQE010000187.1 GCA_014377145.1 Glaciimonas sp.
ACCCTACACCCTTGTCGGCTGCGTATTTTTGTCAACTCCTATGAAATTTTGGTGCCGTTTCTTGAAATGCACCCGGATGGGGTTATCTCGGGCGAGCATGGCATCGGCATTGCCAAGCTGGCACTTTTAACCGAAGATGAGATCAAAGATTCTCGCGATTACAAAATCCGTGTCGATCTAGAGGGGCGCTTTAATAAGGGCAAGTTACTCAACTCACCTGGCTTCAAAACGGATTTGAGTAAGGCCTACACACCATCATTTGGCCTGATGGGACATGAATCGCTGATCATGCAACCAAATGATATTGGCGCGATTGCCGCCCTTATCAAGGATTGTTTGCACTTTAGTAAATGTAAGCTGGTGTGTGCCACGCACGTACCACGCGCTAATTTGCTGTATTCGCCGCTTAACAAAATTCTGGCGACCTCCTTGCTGGTTGAAGCTTTTCTGTACGAAGAGCAGACTCGCCGTGGGATTTCGATTAAGCATTGGGAAGAGTTCGAAGACGTCGCCGATCATTGCACCGTCTGTCATAAGTGTTTGACGCCAGACCCGGTCGATATCGACTTTGGCGAAGTGTCGATGAACATGCGCAATCTGCTGCGCAAGACGAACAAAAAATCGTTTAATCCTGGTACTACAGCAGCGATGTTTTTCCTCAACTCCAAAGATCCTGCGACGATTAACATGGCCCGCAAGGTCATGACCGATTGGGGTTTCAAGGTGTGCAACGTTTGGGTAACGATGTACTGAAATATACTAAAAAATACTGAAAAATTTTTTCAAAAAGCAGACTAAAGCAATGCCATCGACAGTCGGTAAAGCACCGATTAAAGAGCAGGTGATTCATTTCATCAATAAGAAAATGCCCGGTAATCTACCGAAAAAACCGTGCGTGCCTTGCTGGATATTGAAGACGATAAAGTTATCCCAATCATCCGTGATCCGCACACCACAACGGTAGAAACCGAGGCAGTGTTTTACTTCCCCGGTTGCGGTTCAGAGCGCCTGTTCTCGCAGGTTGGCTTGGCGACGTAGGCTATGTTTGGCACGTTGGCGTACAAACCGTGCTGCCGCCAGGCTATCTGTGCTTTGGATATCCAAAACGCGGTTCTGGCGATTTCGACAAAGCCGAGAAGATTATTACCGACAATCGGGTGTTATTTCATCGCATGGCGAACATGCTGAATTACCTGGATATCAAGACGGTCTTGGTGTCTTGTGGCACTTGTTACGATCAACTGCAAGGTTATGAGTTCGAGAAGATTTTTCCCGCTTGCCGCATCATTGATATTCACGAATATCTGCTGGAAAAGAATCTCAAGCTGAAAGGTTTCAACAACACGCGTTATATGTATCATGACCCTTGCCATTCACCAATGAAGTTGCAAGACCCCCTGAAAATAGTGAATGCCCTGATTACAACGATTGATAATCAGAAGATCGAGAAGAATGATCCTTGCTGCGGTAAGTCCGGTACTTTCGGTGTTAGCCGTCCCGATATTTCAACCCAGGTCCGCTTTCGTAAGGAAGAAGAAATGCTCCAGGGTGCAGACAAAGTGCATGCCGATGGTTTTACTGGTGAGGTCAAGATTTTGACCTCAGGCCCATCATGTCTGCAAAGACTGTCGCGTTACAACGATGACTCGGGCACCACGGCGGATTATATTGTGATCGAAATGGCGAAGCATTTGCTGGGTGAAAACTGGTTACCAGATCACGTAGCCCGCGCCAACGATGGCGGCCAACTCGGCAAATTGTGAATTGTGCGAATTGCACAAATTGTCCAGCGGTGACATTAGAGTAATCCTCTACCGCACCGACAAATATCGGGTAGTGCTGGTCGATGATGTCAAGTACCCCGGTTTTTGTCGTATTATCTGGCACGCGCATATTAAAGAAATGACCGACTTGTCGGTCGATGATCGCGATATCCTCATGCATACGGTGTGGCAAGTTGAACAGATCCTATGCACAGTAATGCAGCCGGAAAAAATTAACCTTACTTGTTTTGGCAACATGACGCCGCACTTGCATTGGCACGTAATTCCGCACTATCTGGATGATCAAAATTTTCCATAACCAGTCTGGGACGTTATTCAGCAAGCCGCGCCAAGTCCGTCCCTTGCGGCGCGTCAGACATTGTTGCCAGCATTGCGGGCAGCGTTTTCGAATATTTGATTGCTGTTTTTTTACCCTATTTTCTATTCGTCATCCCTATTTGTATTCCGTATTCGGAACCCTTATTCGCACTCTCCATTTTTGCACACGGATAAACACCATGCTTGGCTCCAAACAAACAGCTTCCTCCCCCATCCCGGTATCGTTTGCGGCACGACAAAAATCTGCAGTGCTGGAAATCGTATTTGACGACGGCGCAGCATTCTCATTGCCATTTGAACTAATGCGCGTGTATTCGCCATCAGCCGAAGTACAAGGACATGGCGAAGGACAGGAAACGCTGCAAATAGGCATGCGCAACGTCACGCTGGCAGCACTCGATCCTGTGGGCAACTATGCCGTCAAGCCCACCTTCTCGGATGGTCATGGAAGTGGCCTTTTTACCTGGAGCTACCTCTACAAATTAGGCCGCGAACAGGATGCATTGTGGGAGAATTATTTGCGCCGTCTGGACCAAGCAGGCCTCGGACGCGGGGCTGGACGCGATCTGCCTATGATTGCCAAAACTGCTGGCGGCCACGGTCGCGGCTAATCTGCAACTCCCCTGCGCTGAGATAGGCACGGCTGTTGTTCGCAAATACATCCGTTGCTAATCTTCATCGCGAAAAACATAGCAAAGTAATATAACTGCCCGCTACGCTCGACACCGATTGATGTGGCAAATCTATTAGTAGAGTTGTTCGGTTTTGTTGTCATTTTTGTTGAAGTTTCGCCTCAATGTTAATAAGCATGACATCGCGATAAGCTGTTCCGTAATGAGGGCCTAGAGGAGTAACCGCATACTTCTTGGTTTTGCCCACAATAAGCGTGTCAAAGGGGTTGGATAGGCATAATATTTTGTCGGCTTGCTGTCCATACCAGAGATAACGCTATCAACGTCAATAGCATTTTCCGTTAATTGAATAAGATGGATGAAAACTAAAGGCTCATCGTCCACATGGAGCCACACAGGGGAGCTGAAGGACGCGCCGCCCCTAATTGTCCTATAGTGGACAAAGTGGACACTAATATTCAAGTCTCTCTTCTTAATCCTATCGTAGTATTCATGAATGTCCGGGGCGTTGTGTTTAAAAATATGTAAAAATACCGTATTTTTTACATATTCATCGTTAATTGAGGAAAATCTACGAACTAGCACACCATCTCTATCGTTAGCTGAGTAAGATTGAAAGTATTGTTAATCAGCATTTTTTTGGATTGTCTGATCGGACCGGTTATATACAACTTTTATCATTCCATGATCACGCACGCTTGAGTATGGATCGGGCCTGACTTGGCTTTCGTAAAACTGTAAGAATCCGTGTAGTCAACGTTTTTCAGTCCCAGCATATAGCTAGAACCCGGAACAAATTTGATTCCATTAACGATATTCAGGTTTAATGTTCTCGTATGTCTTTGCGTGTCTTTGCATTTTCTTTTGACATAAATTAGGCATTATCTAAACTGCTACACTAGTTCAATCGGTACTTTCGTCCTGAAAGGGCAACCGTGCATAGGGCCTACGTGACTTGCCTAATTTGCGTATTAACGCGGATGCTTCCAATTGTTCACCTAGCGTCATCGTTTTCTTGCTTTCGTTTGTACGCTTTGTTCTGATAAAACCAAAGCGGTTTAAGTTTGTGTTTCCTCTGGTAACATTCAAAAAGCTTAACGTACTTTGAACTGATCCTCCCCAAACGTGCAGAAACATAGGGTGATTCCTTATTAAATCGCCTAATAAAATAGGTCGTACTTTAAGGGTTGTTTGTCGTTGCAAGGCTTTATTTGCCGTCGTCGCCGCGTCAAATGTTGCCATAGCGCGTTGTTATCAGACTTCGCTTTATTTAAGGACTTATGCAAAATCGTCCCAGCAACGGGCTTGCCAACCCTGCCAACGAAGACCGTACGCTATTGCGGTTAGGAGAGCACAACGCCGCCGGGACAATATTGCGTAAGTCCTAATAAATACAAAACGACGACCATCCTGACAACAT
The DNA here is from genome assembly GCA_014377145.1 of Glaciimonas sp. The sequence goes on from JACMQE010000187.1 coordinate 4,155, forward strand.
GATCGAGGTCTGCTTATATAATGCGCTACTGCTCTAACAAGGTTACCAACATGACCAACATGACCCATTTCGGTTACAAAACAGTCTCAGAGAAAGATAAAGTACACAAAGTTGCGGAGGTTTTTCATTCGGTTGCGGCCAAATATGACGTCATGAATGACCTGATGTCGGCTGGCATGCATCGCCTCTGGAAAGCCTTCACAATTGCACAGGCGGCGATACGTCCTGGTTTTAAAGTGCTCGACATTGCCGGTGGCACCGGCGATCTGGCGAAGGCTTTTGCCCAGCGTACCGGTCCGACTGGCGAAGTCTGGCTGACGGACATTAATGAGTCGATGTTGCGGGTCGGTCGTGACCGTATCTTGAATAATGGCGTATCCACCCCCACGCTGCTATGCGATGCTGAAAAATTACCGTTCTCCAATAATTATTTCGATCGTGTTTCGGTCGCCTTCGGTTTACGCAATATGACGCATAAGGATGTCGCGCTCGCAGAAATGCATCGCGTACTAAAGCCAGGAGGCAAGCTGTTAGTGCTGGAGTTTTCCAAAGTTTGCGAACAGTTTAAAAAACCTTATGACATGTATTCATTTTTAGTCTTACCATGGTTGGGGGAAAAAATTGCCAATGATGCTGAAAGCTACCGCTATCTAGCCGAGTCCATCCGTATGCATCCAGATCAGGAAACGCTAGAACAGATGATGCAAGATGCCGGACTGGTACGTGTGCAATACTTTAATTTAACCGCTGGTGTGGCCGCATTGCACACTGGTATCAAACTGTAGGGTCTGCCAGGAGGCGATATGAAAAAATATCTGTCGTACTGATGTTGATCGTTAGCACTTCTCCCCTAATGCTGTCCAACGCGGATGCACGACGCTTGGGCGGTGGCGGTTGTGCACGTTCGATACCCAGTCGTCCGATGCCACAAAGCCCGAATGCAAATCAGGCCCGTCCAGCTGCACCCGCTGCTGCGACCGGGATTCCCGCTAAGCCTGCGAGTCTTTGGAGAGGCATCCTCGGCGGCGCTTCTTTATTAGGCCTGGATTTGGGTACCTTGATGTCGAATTTTGGTCTCGGTGGGGCACCAGCTTATTTTTGATGATCGCTTTGTTAGCATTTGTGGTGATTCTCGTCGTGCGTATGGTCATGCGCAGAATTAGCGGCGCGGCGCCCGCAGGCGCAGTTCCAAGTGCCTATTCCAGCAGCCACGTCAATGACGTAAGTAATAACAACGCAGAGTTTGCGCCAGAAGTTGGTTCTCGTATCGACCAGTCACATTCCAAGATGCGTTGTAAGCGGCACCCATGCAAGGTAGTTTGCCATGTTATATTCCCGCGGATTTCGATTTACCGAGTTTTGTAGGTATTGCTAAAACCTATTTTATTCGACTGCAAGTCGCCTGGGACAAGACTGATATAAACGATATTAGAGAGTTCACCACCCCGGAAATGTATGCGGAATTAAGGATGTAATTGCAAGAGCGTGGTGCTTCCGCTAACAACACCGATGTGGTGCAGCTTGACGGTGAATTGATGGGCATCGAAACGATCGGTAGCGATCATCTTGCCAGTTTCAGATTTAGCGGCCTGATTAAAGATGTCCCAGAAGCCTCTGCCGAGCCCTTTACTGAATTATGGAATCTATCTAAACCAGTTACTTGGTCGGGTAGTTGGATTTTGGCCGGTATTCAACAAGTAAACTAGCCGGTAGCAGGTAAGTATGCAACGCAAATTTTGACGTCAGGCTGCACTCGCGCTTCGTATGTTTCTTATGTTTCTTATTGTTTTACTGTCACACCAAACTAAGTATGCTTCTTAATTGTCTTTTGATTGCTCGTTTTTGCTAGAGTTTCTATCGGGCGGGAGAACTGACCTCAGTGTTAAACCGCTTCTGATAAAATAAAACCGCCATTGAATCGCCACCGGCGGGTTTATTTTATGACCCACCGACCTATGATGCCTCCATTAAATTTCACGCCCATCACTTTCGCCGTCAACCATCTATTGGCACAAGAGCCATGGGCGCGCCACAAACTCGCCACGCATGCCAGCAAGACTGTTTGCATCGACAGCGGCGCACTGGTCCTTAAATGGCATATCAGCGCTGATGGCTTGTTACAAGCACCGCCAGCCGAGATCGTGCCAAATGTCACGATAAGGCTAAAGTTATCTAACCTATCTTTAATGGCGCAAAATCCTGACCGGGCTTTTTCCTATGTCACTATTCAAGGAGATGCTGATTTAGCGAATGTCATTTCGCAAGTCGGGCGCGGTTTGCGATGGGATGCAGAACAGGATGTCAGCAAGTTAGTGGGCGATATTGCCGCGGTACGATTAGTCGAGGGAGCCAAGGCTATCGCGTCGGCAATACAGATCACCCACAAAAAATTGGCAGAAAATCTGGCTGAATATTTTCTTGAAGAAAAGCCGCTGCTGGTACGCCCGCATGCTATTTTCGATTTTATGCACGCAGCTACGACATTACGCGATGATGTGGAACGCCTTATTAAACGTATCGAGCGCATTGCGCCTATTGACCGCACGTATAATGCGAAACCCTAAGTTGAAAGCTAGGCACCAATGATTCTGAAATTCCTACGGATTCTAAAAATCCTGCGCGTCGCGCTAAGCTATGGTTTAGATGATATCGCCATTTCTGGTTTGAATACGCCACGCATTTCAAAGCTAATTAATTCACTCTTATTTTGGCGCGACCTATCAGCGCCGCGCGGTGAACGACTGCGCAAAGCCTTAGAAGAGCTTGGTCCGATTTTTGTAAAATTTGGCCAGGTATTATCAACTCGCCGTGATCTGTTGCCCGGTGATATGGTCGATGCACTGGCAAGTTTGCAAGACCGCGTACCACCGTTTAGCTCAGACCTGGCGATTGCCCAAATTCAGAAATCTCTGAAAGCGCATCCGGATCAGCTTTTCGCAAGCTTTGAGCGCGAGCCGGTGGCCTCTGCCTCCATTGCCCAAGTCCATTTTGCGAAACTTAAAAATGGTCGTGAGGTTGCCGTCAAGGTGCTGCGTCCGGGGATGAAAAAATCCATCGACGAAGATGTCGCGCTGATGCATTTAGCCGCCGCATTGCTCGAAAAATTGTGGATTGATGGCAAGCGCTTGAAAGCGCGCGAAGTCGTCGGTGAATTCGATAAATATCTACACGATGAACTCGATCTGATGCGGGAGGCTGCGAATGGTAGTCAGCTGCGACGTAATTTTGCCGACTCTGCCTTGCTGTTGGTGCCAGAAATGTTCTGGGACTATTGCGCATCATCGGTGATCGTCATGGAGCGCATGCAGGGTATTCCGATTTCACATTTAACGCGTTTGCGTGCCGCTGGCGTCGATATGAAAAAGTTATCGAGCGACGGCGTCGAAATTTTCTTTACCCAAGTATTTCGGGATGGTTTTTTTCACGCAGACATGCACCCAGGTAACATTCTAGTATCGGTCGAACCTGCGACCTTTGGGCGCTATATCGCGCTCGATTTCGGTATAGTCGGCACCCTGAATGACTTTGATAAAGATTATCTGTCGCAGAATTTTCTAGCATTTTTTCAGCGCGATTACAAACGTGTGGCGGAAGCCCATATTGAGTCAGGCTGGGCACCTAAAGAAACCCGCGTGGATGAACTGGAATCAGCGGTGCGGGCATGTTGTGAACCGATTTTTGATCGTGCCCTAAAAGATATTTCTTTCGGCCAAGTCCTGCTCAGGCTTTTTCAGACTTCGCGTCGTTTCAATATTGAAGTCCAGCCGCAACTGGTGCTATTACAAAAAACCTTGCTCAACATCGAAGGACTTGGACGCCAGTTAGACCCTGAATTGGATTTATGGAAAACTGCCAAGCCGTATCTAGAGCGCTGGATGGCCGAGCAAATAGGCTGGCGTGGATTAATACAGCAACTCAAAATCGAAGTCCCGCGCTACAGCAAATTATTGCCGCAGTTGCCGCGCCTGATCCATCAAGTTCTATCACAAGTTGCCGATAGTCCTCGGAACCCCCAAAGTGAGCAGATGTTACTGGTGATTGCCGAGCAAAAAAGAACCAATCATTTCATCGGCATATTGGTGTATTTTGGCGGTGGATTGACGGGCGGGATACTGCTCACCCTGATTTTCCAGCGCTGGGGTTATTTGTTGGCCAGCGTATAACAATGTTAAGCGGATATCATTAACTCGCTATACATTGCAACATAAAATTTGGTCATTTTCTCAGCCGTAAACTGCTCCCATTAACGCTGCTCAGCGCGTCGGCCCATTTCAGCAGCGCAACTTTGTCCTGGTCAGATAATTGTCCTAAAGAGTTTAGATTTTGCAATCCAAGCCGGGCCACCTGGGCTTTCAATTCTTCTTCAATCGGACCCGTCCCAACGATTAATATTGGGTAATCAATACCGTTGGCCGCATCCAGCAAAATATGCAACCCCTTGTAGTGCCGCAGTACCCCACAACAAATAAAAAACTTTGCACCAAGACGCTTGCACCAGTATTGCTGAAACGTAGGCAGCGCTTGGGGATCGCTACTTTTGTCCAGACCAATCGGAATCAAGCTGATCTTATGTGCATATTTATTTAGCACTGCGCTGGTCGTCAGATAGTTTGGTGAAGTCGCCACAATTCGATCCACGCTCGATAAGAATAAACGCTGTTGTCGGATGATGTCAGAGTGACAGGTCAGCAATGTCGGTTTACGTGCTCACGTCGCAAAATGCAATATATCTATAAACCGCCATGGAAAGTGAAAGTGAATCACAGCAGTTTTTTTCGCCAGCTGCGAGAACTGCCAGAAAGCCGAAGCAGAAAACCCTGACGAAGCAATTTCGATGTTGAGCTTGGCCCGACATAGGATGTGGACATCCATGTCAATGGAGTTGGCGCCAGGGTTTGCGCTCAGTGAAAGCACACGGTCTCCAGCCCCAGCTTGCTCGCACCTCTGGCAAGTTGCGCAATCACCTCTTCAATGCCCCCCATTGAATTCGGAAAGGAAGTTTTATAAAAATGAAGTACACGCATGGAACAAAAGCACTTACAAAAAAATACATAAATTGTGGGCGAGCCAGGCTCTGCGCGATCAAGCAGAAGATCAAAAAATGCCCGTGTGGGAAATTAATAAATGTTTAATCATCTAAATATTTCGCATGAGTGTACTCATATTAATATGATGTATAAGCAAAAATTTGCAGGTAATAATGAAGCTAATGTTTGAAAGAAATAGTCCAACTGGCCACATGGCATCGGGTTGCAGCAGCCCTTCCATCCATCGCCCCCAACCTTCTTCCCCCTCCGCATTTACTACACCAGACTCGTCTTGCCTGGTGATCAAAAAAATGAGGACAAATGAGGACTGATGCAAAATGACCTCAGCAGCGTTGCGCAATACTAACCGTACGCGTGTATCTTTGTCGGCAAGCTTTGCAAGCCCATTGCGGGGACAATTGTGCGGAATTTCTAAAAATATTAAAAAATACATAAAAATGCGCCAAAGAATTGTTGTTAATCATCATCTTTGTGATGTCAGTCACATTTATTTCTATGCTATTCGGTGATTATCCTGTTGCAGAAAGATAATTTTTACACATATTAAAAATATGTCTTAACAATTTCCACTAGATAAATCACCGTTTCAATAATGTTCTTCAAGGAACCCAAATAAATTACAACGCACAAATTGAACAACTGTATATCGCCTTCTTTAACCGCCCAGCCGACGTCGATGGCATGAGCTATTGGAACACCCAAGTCGCGCTAGCCGGGGTAACACCACAGCCGTTTCGAACGCTTTCAGCCTTTCCGCAGAATATACATCCTTGTTTACTGGTCAGTCAGCTAGTGTGATCGTCAACACGATCTACGTCAATTTGTTTGGGCGCTCGGCAGATGTCGGCAGCCTAGCTTATTGGAGACTGCCCAGTATCAAAGCGGTGCACTGACTATCCCATCGCCAACGCGATCGCTAACGACGCACAAGGCAGCGAAATAACAATAATCACCAATAAAGTATCTGCAGCCAATGGCTTCACTATACAGGACTGAATACTACCGTCAGTATCATCGGGGATGAAGCAGCGGGTAATACCGCCATTTCTTCATTGAAAGCATGGTTGGCGAATGTGACTACCGATCCTTTGACAGTGACATTAGTAATCCACGCAATAGCAGAGTTGATGATTACTAATGTGGTTGCTGGGAATGTGCCTTCAGTGCAGACTTTAGCGCTTACTGCGAATGTGGACAGCTTTGCACTGAATGGCAATTCCGTTATCAACGGCGCGGCCGGCACCACGCCTAGCACGTTCACGTCTGGTGACAAAATTGTTGCAACGGGTGTCAAACAATACGTTGAATATTGTTGACGTATCGTCGGCTGGTGGCACAACGTTGCCCGGTGCAACGACCATTTCTGGCGTGCAAATGGTTAACTTTATGTCTGGCAGCGCTACGGGAACGGCAAATTTCATGGGCTTTACTGGTCTAACCACGTTGAATGTGAACGAAGCGGGTGGTATCACTACCGCTGGTACGACCGCTGTAAATCTGACGGACAGCGCCGCTGCTGGCACTAATATGTTATGCAGGGTGGCTCAAATGTTGTCGTAACGGCTAACGCTGTCAGTTCTACTGCGGGTGGCACCATCAGCATTGGCAGCACGACTGCTGCGACCGGTACATTGACGGTCGTCGCAAATCAGTTGGTTTACCGCTACTAGAACTAACGCCGGCGATGCTATCAATGTCACAGGCGGTACGGTTGAAACGATTACCGTGAATTTGAATGAAAAAGCTGGTTCGGATAACACGGTAACGGGTGGTGCCATTACAGCAACCGGAACGTCGGCAACGACGAATGTTACTGTCACCCAATCGGCAGCAGCAGCCGGTGCACAAACGGTCGCAGCTGTTACGGCGGCTCCTGGCGTGCAAGCGAGCGCCACTACCACTGCCACTCCACTGTGGGTGCATTGGCCGGTGCTGTGGAAGGCGCAGTCACCATCACAATGATGCGAACAATGCATCGACGAATCTCGCCCATACTATCACCTCGGTGTCTCTGGCTAATTTCGGTACAGCCTCAGCAATCAACGACAATGCACTGACTATTTGGCTCTGACTGATTGCACTGGTACGCTAACGCTGACCAACGTAGCTGCTGCGCCGACGAATACGGCACTTGCTCTTTCGTTGAATGGCTTGGTTTTCGTGAATACTACGGGCACTGTAATCAGCGTCACGTTTGCAGATGCGAAAGCCGAAATCACGACTCTCAATTTTATGACGGCTGCAAAAGACTCGTATCTGAGCATCATCGACACCAAGCTCGCGACAATCAATGTGTCTGGCACCAACATGCTGAACCTAACGAATGCGCTTGCGACCTCGGTCAAGACGATTGCCGTGTCCGGCGCTGCGGGCTTTAACGACGGTGGTGCGCTGACCAACGATACCAGTCTGACTTCGCTCACCACGACGTCTAGCGGGAAAATCGTTGCAACCTTCAATGCCGCGACGTAAAGCTTTGTAGGCTCGACTGGTCAAGATGTGATGACTATTTCGGTCGATGCAGCCAAGGCCATTACGGGTGGTTCAGCGACAAACAACGAATTTATTTTCAATGCCGCAGCAACGACTTTCAATGCGACTATCGCAAAACTGACCAACGCGAATATCACTGGTTTCAGCGTCTTTTGTCTAGGTGGTAGTGCTATTGGCACGTATGACCTAAACACGTTCAACTCTGGCTTCAAAGCTATCGATATCACTGCAGCGAACTTCGTTCTTAACCAGGTTATTTCAATTATCAACGCTGCAGCCGGTACGTCGCTCAATATTTTGGGTCCGTCGGCTGTTACCGCCGGTACCACGTACACGGATAGTGACACGGTCTCCGTTTCTTATGTTGACACCAAGGGTGCTACCGACAACGCTCACGTCAACTTCAACCTTACAGGTGTGATAGCTGGCAAAATCGACTCTATCAGCATGGGTATTGACTCAATTCTGGTCGGCGTAGTTACAGCGGCTGCAACGACTTCGAACACGACAATTAGTGGTGTCTTTGCAGGTGACTTCATTACCTTCAAGGATACCGGTATCTTGTCTGTCGTGACGCTGACTTCTACGCAGCAAACTACAGTGAGCGGCTTGAGTAGTCTGGCTGGTGCTCTGAACAACGTTGACTTACTATTGACCTCGACCGGTTGACACCAAGTGGCCTCGTTCCAGTACGGTGCGAATATTTACGTTATTGACCACGCTGCTGCATCCGCGGGGTCGGGCATGCTAGTAGCTGGCGATTCATTCATTTAATTGACAGGCCTGCACACCATTAGTAGCGCGCTATCATCAGCAACCACACACGCTGCCATCTTAAGTTCTAGATTGTCAACAGCTAGTTGACACAGCCGTTAAAACCCCAGTCTTTGCATCAAGGCTGGGGATTTTTACTGAAAAAGCGAGAGTCTGTTATCAAAATTGACGAAAAAGAATACGAATTGGATGTATTGTCGGATAAGGCCAAAGCACAACTGGCAAGTCTCCAGTTCATGGGTGGGGAGCTACAGCACCTCAACGCGCAGGTTGCGGTGCTGTAAACGGCGCGAATGGCGTACAAAGCGCTGAACGCGGCATTGCCTGAGAGTCAGGTAACAGATCACTAGGATAGATAACCAAGTAAAATTTTCTGCATTGGGGGCCAGGCTACTCGCCTGGCTTTTCGACATCTTGTTGTCCCATCAATCGGCTTAGCAACCTTGCCAACGAAGACCGCATGCTAGTCCGGCTAGGAGAGCACAACGGCGCTGGGACGATTTTGTGTAAATCCTCAAACTTTCTCGCATTTCTAAATGGGAGGGCGACATCTAATAGAATGAGAAGACCGGTGCAAAAGATGGCAAAAAATTGGAAGCCCGAACGCACTTTGGCGCCACGTGAAAAGTTGTGTTGTTGCATAATGCGAGAAGTAGTGCGGGCTTTGGGGAATAGTCGCTTTACTATTTTTTTCATGAATCGACATGCGCTAAAGGGACGTTGCGTAACTCTTTGGATCACGAAGTGGCATAAACAAATTTGGATACTTTGGCAGCAGATCATGCAGCTCACTAATCAAGTGATAAGTGTATTGACCGATACCAGTTAGCGGCGAAAGTAACGCAACTGCATTAATCGCTAGCTGAACGTCGGCAATTTTTGAAGTGGCTAGATAGATAGTCTAGTGATCGGACGCACCGTCCAGGACGGTCTAATCGCTACATTCAAATTTTCGTAAAAACCATTATAATTAAAAGTTTCATACACTTTTTCGCGGAGTTTTACCATGCCAATTTATGCTTATCGTTGCGATGCTTGCGGCTTTGCTAAAGACGTATTACAAAAGATGTCGGACGCGCAATTGACCATCTGCCCAACATGCCATAAAGGTACCTTTCAGAAACAAGTGACTGCCGCTGGATTTCAGTTAAAAGGGACTGGCTGGTATGTCACCGATTTCCGTGGCGGTGCGGATGCAGTGGGGCCAGCCAAAGGCATCACGGATGGCGCATCTTCCTCTTCTAGTGAGGGTGCAGCAACGCCAGCATCAGCGGCAACAACAACGCCTGCAAATAGTGCATCCAGTACGCCTGCTACCAGCAGCGGTACCAGCGCCACTAACATAACGGCCGCCAGTACCGCGTCCAGTAAAGCAGCTTCTCCGTAGCAACCTGACAGCAATGCGACAAATATCCTCATCACACTGTTTTCCGCAAGGCTGGCATTTACAGCCTGATCAGATAAAGAAAATCATGCGCAAATATTTCATTACCGGTTTACTGGTTTTGGTTCCTCTGGCGATTACGCTGTGGGTTCTTAATTTGATTATAGGAACGATGGATCAGTCGCTATTGTTTCTGCCAATGCAATGGCGGCCAAAGGCGCTAGTTGGGTTCGATATTCCTGGCCTTGGTACTATCCTGACGTTATTGATCATCTTTTTTACAGGATTGGCAACCCATAACTTTATTGGTCGGCAGGTGGTCGCATTGTGGGAAGCAGTATTTACCAAGATTCCGGTAGTCAATTCCATTTATTCCAGCGTCAAACAAGTGTCAGATACGTTATTTTCTTCATCTGGTAATGCTTTCCGTAAGGCGTTGTTAGTGGAATATCCAAGGCAAGGATCATGGACGATCGCCTTTTTGACCGGGATTCCCGGTGGCGATGTAAAAAATCATCTGCAAGGCGATTACGTTAGCGTCTATATTCCGACGACGCCGAATCCGACTTCAGGATTTTTTCTGATGGTGCCGCGCGCTGCTACGGTAGAACTCAACATGAGCGTGGATGAAGCATTGAAATACATCATATCGATGGGCGTTGTATCACCGCCTGAGAATCCGGCAAGAAAGAGTAATACCGAATCTGGTCAGATGACTCGCTAGCCTTGCATTTGGTGGCAAAATATGCGTACTTACAGTCTCTTTGAGTAACATTAATTTAGTGAAGACTTACGAAAATAGCCCCAGCGGTGTTGTGCTTCCCTAGCCGTACCAGCCTGTCTCCGTCGGCACGCTTTGCTAGGACGACTTTGCGTAAGTCCTAATATTAATATTGAACCTAACACCTGAACTTCGGAAAAATTGAATATGTCCATGCGAACCCAATATTGCGGCCTCACCACTGAGGCACTTCTCGATCAGACCGTCAGCCTGTGCGGTTGGGTACATCGCCGTCGCGACCATGGTGGCGTGATTTTTATCGACTTACGTGACCGCGAAGGACTAGTCCAGGTTGTGTGCAATCCGGAGCAGGCTGAGGTTTTTAAAAATGCGGAAGTCGTGCGCAATGAATTTTGCCTGCGTATCACCGGCGTGGTACGTTACCGCCCGGATGGCACCGTTAACAGCAATCTACAATCGGGCAAGATCGAAATACTGGCAGAGGTAATTGAGGTGTTGAATCCATCGGTGACGCCACCGTTCCAGTTGGATGATGACAATCTGTCGGAAACCACCCGCTTGACCCATCGTGTATTGGACCTGCGTCGTCCACAGATGCAAAACAATTTGCGTCTGCGTTACAAGGTAACGATGGAAGTGCGTAAGTTTTTAGATGCGAATGGTTTCATCGATATTGAAACACCAATGTTGACTAAATCAACGCCAGAAGGTGCACGGGATTATTTAGTGCCTTCACGTGTCAATGCCGGACATTTTTTCGCGCTGCCACAGTCACCGCAACTGTTTAAACAGCTACTAATGGTGGCTAACTTTGACCGCTATTATCAAATTACAAAATGCTTCCGGGACGAAGATTTACGTGCTGATCGTCAGCCTGAATTCACCCAGATTGATTGTGAAACATCGTTCATGTCCGAGCGAGAAATCCGTGACATGTTTGAAGGTATGATCCGGCTAGTGTTTAAAAATGCTCTCGATATCGACTTGCCGAATCCGTTTCCGGTAATGGATTTCGCCACTGCGATGGCATTTTATGGTTCTGATAAGCCAGACATGCGCGTGAAACTGGCATTCACTGACCTGACTGAAGTGATGAAGGATGTCGATTTTAAGGTTTTCTCCAGGGCTGCAAATATGAAAAACGGTCGCATAGTTGGTTTGCGTGTCCCGGGAGGGGGCGCGATGCCGCGCTCCGAAATTGATGCGTACGCCCAATTCGTCGCTATCTACGACGCACGCGGTCTGGCGTATATCAAGGTCAACGAAAGAGCTAAGGGCCGGGATGGCTTGCAATCGCCCATCGTCAAAAATCTGCA
>JACMQE010000188.1 GCA_014377145.1 Glaciimonas sp.
AAGAAGACAATTTTGTAAACTTTCTTGGCAGCACCGTAAACAAGTACAGCAACTACTCCGACAAAGCGACACTGGGTGGATACGATAATAACGTTGCCAAACCAGCTACAAACGTCCCCAGACAGTCTACTTATCTGTGTATTAGTAATGGCTTTTGTTATAATAGCAGCTTTACTTTTAACTCAGATTACTCGACTGGCAACCCGTTGGTAGGACTGTTTTTGGTTCGTAATTCAGTCACCCCAGTCCCAGAACCTGAAACTTACGCGATGTTTTTGGTGGGTCTAGGACTGTCGAGTTTTTGGTCGCGACGAAACCGAAAATAATTTAAAAATACTGACGCGGGTTTAATTATGCCAGCGTCAGGTCTTTCTCCGTCCGATAGAAATCGGTTTTGGAAGTAAGCCATGTCTAAAACACGCGTGATTCGCATAGCGAACACGAGCTTTCGACCTCCAGATTTGCCGGTATGACATACTATCCAGTCGCCAACATAAAGCTTTGCTTTCGCATGGTTCGGAGTACAGAGCGCCAAAGAGCAAATTCCATGAAACGGATTTGGCGCCTGTCCAGCATCGACGGTAATGACGTATTTCAAAAGCGTCATCCGGCACTCCCCCTTACCAAGCCCGCTACCCAAAGCTCCAACTCCAGATACAACGCGCCATCCAAGACGAATTCCTGCCCCTTGGCAGCAGAACGTAACGTCACCAGGCTTCCCTCTTCTTGCCAGCGACCCTGGTTCGGGTGGTGTCTCATCGGCGTGCGCCCTCGGGGTGCAAACCAGTTTGGAAGGGACCAGACGCTCCGTGAGCATCCCGACTTGGTCAATTGAAGCTCAGGCCGCATCTCGGGAAATCGACCGCCTCCATGCCCCGTATTTTGCGTGTATGCCGATTGCGATCGCCCCACGTAAAGCGTATTCAGTCGGTTCGAATACCATTACGGGTTGGCGACGTGGGGGTGATTGGCGATCCAAGGATGGCGCTTTAGTGCATCATCGCGATCTGAGACGACTGACAGTATCGTCTCCACTTCCAACCAGCCGAATATGACATGCAGGTCAGGCGCTCCGGGAGTAAATCGCGAATGGCCAGCAACGCGTTCCGTTTGACGAAACCACCCGAAAAATAGGAACACATCACCGCCAGTTACTCCATTCCGGTGCAGGTGGCTCTGCGCAGCACACGTCTGCCCCAAGGCAGGACGCCAGCCATTGGGCTTTGAGCCATTAATTGGGCCGAGGTCTGGATCGAGGTGTACCGAAGTGGCGACGCTGTGCCGTCCCTTCGACTGGTCGGAAATTAATCCCTGCATGTCGATATCACCATAGTCCAAGTGCGCGATGGTCCCACTGTCGTGATCACTTGTAATCGGCAAAGGAACTAACCGACCATCCGGGAAGATTGGGCTGAGCATCCCTCCGTACTGTGAATCGAATCCCTTGCGTGAAAAAATAAGTCGCATCTGCTCTGAATTCCTAAGTTTCCAAGATCTACAGACCGTGTGATTGACTTGTTACCTGATCAGCGACTACCACAGCCCCCAACGGCTCAATTATGGATTACTCTATCAGAACAATCATGCACAGGCGCATTTCAACCAAAATGTGATTTGTGAATCCCTGGGCCAGTGGGGGCGTGCAGAATAGATTGGCCAGAGAAAGCGCAACGGTGAAAACTGGGGCGTTTTTTCGATTCAATTAGGTGAGATTACGATTTTCTATGACTGAATTTGCAAAATTACCATATTAATAATAAAGATGCCCTGCTTTCACCAGAATTGATCGATGAGTTCGGCACGTGCGTATTACGAAGCTAAAAATAAGCCGCATGCAAAAAATAATCAAAAAATCGGCCCTGCAAAATCGTATCAATTATCACCGGTAGAAATTTTAAATTTTTATTATCCTACCTGAAAGATTGTTTTTTCTAATTTTAAGAAAATTTAACTATAAATAAACATTAACGAATCTTCGAATTTATAGAATTAGGGTCACAATGACGATAACGAACATACTTACAGAACATTCGAAACAATGGGGCTGTCAACCTAAGGAAACACTGCCTTTATTATTGTTCGTGCAGCGAGCGCGCGAACTACTACTTCACACAAGCAGCTTGCTATCGAGATCAAATCATGCCGCACCGTTTACTATTGCCAAAGAGATCCAATAAGTTCTCAAACAACATAAAAAAACGCCGCACTCTTCAACCACTTCAAATATCAAACTTTTAATTGGCGAATTAAAGATTTCTTTAAATTCGGACGAAGTCGCAAAAGAACTGATCGGAGACCGGTTCGACTTTATCTGCACTTCATTAAATGAGGAAAATGACACAAATCAACAATTGGAAGCCGTTGATTTGTTAATCAACCGACTTTCTCAACCTCTCTATTTCGAAAAATCATCCGAAAAGATTATTGAAATAATAAAATCCGGTGGCAGCCAAAAAAGAAGATTGATAAGTTTAACAGAATGTTATGTTGCAAGTCTTCGAGATGCCGGTTATCCTGCACAAACGATCTATCATTTGCTCAATGTTTCGTTCCTAAATAAAACACGAGCAACAATGACAGCTGATGCGCGTATGGGAAAATTCTTTTCATATTTTGATCTTGCAATTCACTCATATACGGTTTATTTCAGCATTACGGAAATAGCCGTTGGCGTCGCAGAAACTTTTACGTCTATCCGCGGAATTTCCCTTGAAAAAAGTTCGCCTGAGGCGGTTGAACTTACTAATTCATTCCCAATCGCAACTCAACGGTTTTTTATAAAAACAACATCTGAAGAAATTGTGTACTTTGAAGATATAAGAGCGTTAGACCCCCAATCGGCACGAAAAATTGCTGAACGCAGGCTTCAACTGCTTGATGATCTACTGAAATTTTCAGTTCATCGCAAAAGGTTTTTAATCGAAAATGCCGCTGTCGTTCAAATTAACAAAAAAGATGACCGTCCATTAGTTCACTCAAATCGTCCAAAACCACCAATTCTTCGCGTTCCACATGATGAAGTGGATATCGGAGACTCGTCTTTGGAAAATTTTGCCTCGATATTTAGATCTTCCGACTCAGGATCGGTGAACAGATTTATTCGTGCATTAGAATTGCATGGAACCGCGCTGTCGGCGTCAGAAGAAGAATCACAATTATTGAACATATGGATTGCTTTTGAAACACTTTTCGTAAGAAAAGGAGAGGGGTCGAAGATCAGGGAAGTCGTAGAGAGTGTCGAACCTTACGTAATCGGATGTTGGATACGTTACCAATTTAGCGAACTTTGGAGCGAGATCAACAGTTATGCTCATTCCAACAAATGGCAAGTGATGATTGATTCGACGCCGGAACTACAAAAATACCGTTCATTTTTCGCGCTTGCCGCCGTAGTCGCCATCAAAAAATATGAGGTACCAATGACTTCCTTTTTGGAGAAACTTGATGATGACCCGCTTCTTCGACAAAGAATATTTTGTTGTATTAAATGGGCGCAATCAGCAAAGAGTGTTCAAATACATTACAACAATATTGCAGATCGTATCAAGTCGGACATAAATAGAATTTATAGAACACGAAATCAAATTGTCCATGCAGGGAAAAGCACCGAAGGGCTTGGCGAGGTTGTACAATCCTCTCATTACTATTTGGACATAATTCTCAATATTTTTTCGCAAATGTTAGGTCGAGCAGGTGGGCCGAGAACGATCGAGCAAGCAAATATGGAAGCATGTGTCCATCGAAGTACATATCTCAAACAACTAAAGAAGTTCGCTGATGCGGATACTAATTGTGACGATTCAAATTTTATCCAAATCCTCTTTGGTCGATCACTAGTCGAATAATTGTAAATGGGCAAGATTAAGGGTGCAGCTGAACAACACGGAAATCGCGATATAGCAACGGCCATATCTTATCTCGGCGTTCCGTTTTAAGTAATTTGATTCAAATTCGCCGGCGTAAAACTCTAAAGAGGGGTGAATTCGCTTCATTCCCCTCCATTCTCACGCGACTGACGGAGTTTGGACCCGCAATATCAACAGCGTGGCTTTTGCCAGCACTAGATTGGCCAGCCCGAACAGCGTCACCACCTGCGCGGTATTTTTTGCCAAGCCCTTGTAGCGCGTCTTGCGATGACGAAACAGGTGTTTGAAGACATGAAACGGATGCTCAACTTTCGCCCGAATACTTGGCTTGGCATGTTCCAGCGTGTCAAGCACTGCCCGCAACGGCCGCGTCGGATTGATCTTTTTGATGGTGCTGCGGCGGGCGGCGATCTGCCAGTTCACCGCGACATCCTGCAATTCTTCCCGCTTGTCGGCGCCGGTGTAGCCTGCATCGGTGAATACCGTTTTTTCCTCGCCGTGCAGCAACGACGCCAACTCGGCGATATCGGCTACATTGGCCGCCGTGGTGGTGACGGTGCGGACCAGGCCGCTGTCGGCGTGGACGCCGATATGCGCCTTCATCCCCCGATACCACTGGT
>JACMQE010000189.1 GCA_014377145.1 Glaciimonas sp.
ATAGGACTAGCGACCAACACAGCAGCAAGCAAAAATAGACTTCCGCGCTCCTGTGTCAACAATAGAGCTGGCTCGACGTGACTTAGCCAATCCACTATTTTTCCCATCATTGCAAACAATACGGCCTCAAATGCACCTATAGCTGCGGTGAGCAAGGTCATGGCGAGAATATAACCACGCAAGCCTTTGGTGCAGGCCCAGACGAATGCCACAAAACCACGTGGGGGTGGCGCGATAACCGTATCGGGATAGGGATGTAACAGCTTTTCAAACAGACCAAACATGCAAAGGCTCCAAGATGAAATCTGTAGGAATAACGTCTTTCAGACCAGTCGACATCATACGGCTAATAAAAAATCAGGGGGAATAAAAATACAAGATAGGCGCAGCAGTGCTACGGCAATATGTCGCATAGGACTTGTGCAAAATCGCCCGAGGAAGCATTAGGCTCTCCTAGCCTAGCGTATTGTCTTCGTCGGCACGCCTTGCTGGGACAATTTGCGTAAATTCTATCTGAGTAGTAAATAAATGGGTAAAAATCAAATCTCAGTACCCAACTGGTTTTCTGGAGCGGCTATAATGAAAGCATCAAGTTGTCGACAATTGTCAACGATCCGCATCAACGTTGGCATACGAGACAGATCACATTTTTGTCGCTGCGCATTAAATATTTGCGGCACCAGACAGCAATCGGCCAATGTCAGCGTATCATCAAAACAAAATTTTCCTACTCTCCGATCGGCGGCGAGCTTCGTTCCCAACGTAGTCAAACCCAACATGCACCAATGCCGATACCATTCGTTCTTGGCTGCTTCCTCAAGCTTTAAATCCCGCACCAGATAATGTAATACGCGTAGATTATTGATCGGATGAATATCACAAGTAATCAGCAACGCGATATTGCGTACGACAGCGCAATCTAGCGGCGCTTTCGGCATTTAATGCTTCAGCAGATGCACGGGAATGATATCGCAAGGTAATTCTTTCAGATTGAGCGCAATCTGCAATCGATAAGCTGCGGCGCTGCGAAAGTAAATATACAGTTTCATCCATTCTCCTGTGAACGACTGACGCACGCCATTGGGTGATCAAATACCTGAATGGGCGGTGGCATTTTAGAATCAACGGCTGCGACTCCTGCCGGTGTACCAGTAAAAATTAGATCACCAGCACGCAGTTCGTAGAAGCGGGACAATTGCTCGACTCCAAATCATTTGGTTGATATTGCCTTGCTGACGAGGTTGACCATTGACGTTAAGTCGGATTGGACCCTGCATGATTTTACCACTAACAGCGATTAGGCGAATGGCTGAAATAGGCGCGGCGTTATCAAAACCCTTACTGGTACACCACGGGCGACCAAGCTTTTTAGCTTCTGCCTGTAAATCAAGGTGCGTCATATCAAGGCCCGCAGCATAACCGTAAATATATTTCACCGCTTCAGCAGCGAGAATATCCTCCCCCGCTATCTATGCCTAATGCAACCACCAATTCAATCTCGTGATGCAAATCTTTCGTATTTGATGGATAAGCCATTTTGCCAATGCTCCCGTTCGCTATCGGTAACACCGCATCTGCTGGTTTCATAAAAAAGAATGGCGCCTGGCGACCAGTGTTTCCCATCTCCTTAGCATGCTCTACGTAATTCCGCAAGACGCAATAAATACGATGTACGGGAAACAATTGATTAATCCCCTCAACCGGCACGACCGCTTGTTGCGGTGTAAAAACGAATGCCATCAAATGTTTCTTTATTGTCGTTTATATCATCAAATATCAACAAAAAATCAGGCCCATTATCAGACTATCGTCGCTCGAAAAATGTTCTCAAGTGCTGAATCGCTTCCTGCATATTTTCCATTGAGGTGGCATAAGAAAAGCAGATATAGCTACAGGCTGTATAAGGGCCAAAGTGCAGCCCCGAAACTACACACACCGACCTCATTGAGAATTTCTTTGGTCAACCGATCAGGATCATCGGTCAGATCAATACAATCCGCATAAACATAAAATGCGCCGTCCGGAACCACAGAAACCTTGAAACCAAGTGTAATCAATGCTGGTACCAGATAGTCTCGACGCTGTTTGAATTCGGCTTTGCGCGCTTCATAAATGGCGATCGATTCTGGCGAAAAACAGGCAATCGCGGCATGCTGCGCTACGGATGAAGCACATATAAACAGCTTCTGCACCAGCTCCTCAACGTGCGGCATAAGTACTTCCTGCAAAACTAGCCAACCCAACAGCCAACCGATCATGTTGAAGTATTTGGAAAAGCTGTTGATAATAATGATGTCATCGCCAAGCGATAACGCCGAAAACGGTGCGGCATCCTAGATAAGACCCTGATAAATTGCATCCACGATGGTAAACCATTGTAGGCGCGCACCGTAGCAACAATCTTTTCTAGTTCTGTGACAAGGATTGAGGTACCATTCGGATTTGATGGCGAAGCCAGTATACGCCGCGTGTAGCCTCGCCCCAATGCGCACGCACCGCAAGCTGAAAGCGTTCAGCCGTGCCACTAGGGATCATTTTGGCAGAGCCCTCGAATACAGCCACAAAATGCCGGTTGCATGGATACGATGGATCGGGCATCAATATCTCTGCGCCCTTTTCGACCAATGCAGCGCATGCCAGTAATAATGTAGCCGACGCTCCTGCCGTCACCACAATCCGTACCGGTGCAATATCCAAGTCATAGCCTTGGGAATAATGTGTGGAAATCAGGATCTGCAAAGCTGGTAAACCCATGGCCGAGGTATACTGCATTTCACCGGCTTGCATCGCTGCGGTAGTACCCCAACTACCAGCGATGGTGCCGTAAGGTCGGGCTCACCAATTCCCATGTGAATGATGTGGCGACCTTGTTATTCTAGCGCTGCCGCCATTTTTGCTAATTCCATGACATGGAAAGGGGCGAGATTGGAGAGATTCATTAAGACGTCTTTACATACAAAAACTAGATGAGCCAACAGAGGTAGTCAGATTTACGTGTTTGAAGCTAATATGCCGACCTAACTGAGGACAAATTCTTCCTATGCGCCCAAAATTATGATGGTATTGCGAGCCAATGGAACGCAATACTTTTATGCATGCGCGCCACAGACAGAAGGATAATACCGGTCATCTCAACAAGGTATTTATAGCAAGGTCGATAAAGGCGAATAGCGTTGGGAGAGACGACCTGCGTTGACTTCAGTTTCACGTATTTTGGCCGCAAACTTGTCCAATACACCGTTAACGTATTTATGGCCATCGATACCGCCAAATGATTTGGTTAACTCAACCGCCTCATTGATCACCACTTTGTAGGGAATTTCCAAATGACTGTGTAATTCAAACGCACCAATCAACAGTACAGCGTGCTCGACGGGCGATAACTCGGTAATTTTACGGTCGATCAACGGTGCTAGTTCCCTGCGCAAAATTGCGACATCCTTGATCGCACCGTACAACACTGAGTTAAAATGTTTAGTATCAGCTTTATCAAAACCATGCGCCTCACGAATATTTGCCTGAATGTCATGTACATCTTCATTATTCAGCAGCCATTGATATAACCCCTGCAATGCAAATTCACGGGCCCGGTGACGGGGCGTACGGTTCTTGCTTGGATTGGCGTGCTTTGGGTGCTCTTGCGGTTTATTAATCATAAATTTTCCGACTTGTGTGCCAGTTTCAAAGCTGGCGATAAACCATCTAAATACGCACGGCTATTGCGCAACTTACTACGTGTCGTTTGACGTTCTTACTGCGCATTTCTATTGCTTATTTTTGTTACCCATATTCACCACATCCTTTGACTACCTACAACAACTAATTTAATACTGAGTTACATTTTCTCTGTAATGCTTAATCATCAACATTGATAGATTCGGCCAGCTCTTCCAGCGCAATCGTCAAATTCCCCATCTCGACAGCGACACGGGCAGCATCAGTACCCTTCTCTGCCATCCGTACTTCAGCTTGTTCGTCGTTTTCGGTCGTTAATACAGCATTGGCAATCGGGATACCAAACTCCAGACCGACCTGGTTAATACCTGCACCGGACTCATTCGAGACCAATTCAAAGTGATATGTCTCGCCGCGAATCACTGCGCCGATGGCGATCAGTGCATCAAAATGCAAAGTTTCAGCTAATTTTTGCAGAGCCAGTGGAATTTCCAACGCGCCCGGCACGCTAACGTGCAAAATGTCTTCATCAATCACACCCAGATATTTCAACTCACTAAGGCAAGCAGACAACAATCCATGGCAGACATCCTCATTAAAACGCGCTTGCACAATACCGATTCGCAAACCGACACCATCGAGATTAGGTTCGTAAGCTCCGACTGTCATGGCTTTCCTTTATACGCAATGCGCTTTGTTACATCGTTGACGACTACAACTGAGACCGAAAATTCTCCCATAAAATAGCGGCTAAACAGAGATAAAATATATCAGTAACGTTATTTCAGTACCTTGATCCAATTCTGGCAGCCATTAAATCGTGCCTATGCATCAATTCAATGGATTCTCACCATTCACCATCCGGTTTATTTTGATAGCCAGTTACCTCGAGCTCGAAACCGGCCATCGATGGCATCTTTCTAGGACTGGCTAACAACTTCATTTTGCCGACACCAAGGTCTTTCAGGATTTGTGCGCCAATCCCGTAAGTACGCAAATCTAAACGCGGCAACGTGGCTTTGCTATTGATGCTATCCGCATCCAGTGCCGCAAATTTAGTAAATATCTGCTCCGACGATTGCTCACAATTCAACAGAACCACGACGCCACAAGGCGAAGCTGCAATTGCTTCCAGCGCCGACGCCATATTCCAAGAATGATTCGTCGCCTGCGTTTCCAGCAAATCTAGTATTGACACCGGCTGGTGGACCCGTACCAATGTCTCGACATTTGAGGTCGGCACGCCATGCAACAAGGCCAGATGTGCACCACCGTTTGGCGTATCACGATAGGCGATTGTCTTGAATATCCCCTGAGCAGTCTGGGTAGTACGTTCCGCCAATCGTTCAATCACACTTTCATGATGGCTGCGATAGTGAATCAGATCAGCGATGGTGCCGACCTTAAGATTGTACTCCTTGGCAAATTCAAGCAAGTCAGGTAGACGTGCCATCGTGCCATCGTCCTTCAAAATTTCACATATCACTGAAGCTGGCGTCAGTCCCGCCATATCCGTTAGATCGCAGCCTGCTTCAGTATGGCCAGCGCGCATCAAAACGCCACCCTTCTTTGCCTTGACTGGAAAAATATGTCCTGGCTGAACGATATCGCTGACTTTAGCATTTTTTGCCACCGCGACTTGAATCGTGCGAGCCCGATCAGCTGCCGAAATACCTGTTGTGACTCCTTCTGCAGCCTCAATTGAGACAGTAAAATTGGTGCCATACGCAGTGCCGTTTCGACTTGTCATCATTTCCAGCTCAAGCTGGGCACAACGCTCTTCCGTCAAGGTCAGGCAAATCAGCCCGCGCGCATATTTCACCATAAAATTAATTGCTTCTGGCGTCACAAAATCTGCCGCTAGCACTAAATCGCCTTCGTTCTCTCTATCCTCTTCATCCACGAGAATAACCATGCGGCCAGCGCGTAGCTCTTTGATTATTTCTTCTGTTGTTGCAATTGACATATTTTTGTCCTGAAATAGGTCAGCTTTGAACTGCGAGCCTAGATTTAATCTGACGTCAGAACGCTATTTTAATAGATTTAGCCTACCTTGAACGCTATATGTGTCTTAGCCTCAAACTCGCTCTAATGAGATATTTGTGTAGCAATAAGTGAGGGTCAGTGAGATACCCTCCTTGAGGGTTTATAAGTTGATTTAGCCATACCACTGACAAGGCCGAAAAACCTATCAAAAACTGAATCTACCTCAATATATCCGCCGAGGACAGCATCTGTCGCATTGCCTCCAACAATAATGCCGGATCCCCGATAGCTAGTTTTTTCGAGTTGGATAATACTTGCCGAAAATTCCGTGCACCCGGTAAACCAGCCATCAGACCCAGCATATGCCGGGTAATACTATTTAATCTCAGGCCGCTCCCATTGCGGCCATACAACTTTAGCTGATGATGAATGTAAGGCATCATGGATGCCAGTACTTCCGCCCGCGACTTTGGCATCACGTCTGAATCCGCATAATAACGGGCGTCAAAATCAGCCATTAAATAGGGATTGTAATACGCCTCGCGTCCGAGCATCACGCCGTCAACCTGTTGCAGGTGGAGATCGATTTCAGTTGTCGTTTTGACAGCACCATTAATGATGATTTCAAGCGTCGGAAAATCACGCTTCAACTGATACACGAAATCATATTTTAAGGGAGGAATTTCGCGATTCTCCTTAGGGCTTAAGCCTTTCAAAATCGCATTACGTGCGTGCACAATAAAAGTCTGGCAACCTGCGTCAGCTATCGTGCCAACAAAATCGCGCACAAAGTCGTAAGATTCAATCTGATCAATCCCAATCCGATGCTTGACCGTCACATCAATATCGACCGCATCGCGCATAGCTTTTACAATATCCGCGACCAAACGCGATTCGGCCATCAGACAAGCGCCAAAAGCGCCCTTCTGCACCCTTTCAGAAGGGCAGCCGCAATTTAAATTAATCTCATCGTAACCCCACTGCTCTCCAAGTTTGGCGCTTTTTGCCAGATCGGAAGGGTCGCCCCCCCCCAACTGCAACGCCACTGGATGTTCTTCATCATTGAAATCCAAATGACGAGGCACGTCGCCATGCAACAACACTCCCGTTGTCACCATTTCTGTATAAAGCCAGGTATGGCGCGTAATTTGACGATGAAACAGCCGACAATGCCGATCGGTCCAATCCATCATGGGAGCAACAGAGATTTTTCGCCCCCCGTATTTCAACGCTTTATCAAGCGTGGTAAGGGTTTCCACGGAATTTATAGCTATTTTAGGGCTCACGGAAATTCACGTTATTTAATAGTTTATTAAATGTCATTGGAGACAAATTGGACAACGACTCATATTAATGGCAAATCTTCAAAAGATCGGCAAGCGTTGGCGTGTCAGAGTTCGTAAGCTAGGCTTTCCTACCGTAAGTGATATGTTTGATACAAAAACGCATGCTCAAGAATGGGCATTTAGGGTCGAATTCGACATGCGATCGCTGACATTTCAGGACAACCGTATCATAGCAGGGATGACATTAAGTACTCTTATCGATCCCCAATAGGGAGATTGGGGAAAAAATCCTTTTGGCAAGAACAAAACTGCGGTATTGGTCGCACTTAAAACCGACTTAGTGATATTTTCTTGTCCGATCTAACAATAAGCAGGCTAGTAGACTTTATTAAAATGCGCAGCACGGCAAATCCTGCGCGTCCAGCATGGGGATGTTGTAACCATTAGCATTGACCCAACTTATTTGACTTCAATCTGAAAAACAACAAAACAACGCCCGCATCCTGACACAACAATTCGATGCGTTTTTGTAGCGGTCACTAGCCTGACCTTAGCACTGTCTCCGCGCTAAGGTCGATATTGGCAATGGTCGGATCGTCGAAGGGTGACGGTGGTGGTGCCTTTGGATTAAAAAGGCTTTCAGCCTGTGAACGATAGACAAACGTGCGTTGTTGCTTGTCCCAGGAGCGCATTGACCGTAGGGTGTGGCAAGTTATTCAGATGCCGTTTCAGCATTAGTCGCAGTGGTGCCACGTGCGCCATCACCAGATAATTTTGGAGGATAAATTGATTCAATTCTTCCGCCGCACGATGTTTACTGACTAGTTCATCCAGCATCCTGACGAG
>JACMQE010000190.1 GCA_014377145.1 Glaciimonas sp.
AAGGGCCGGGATGGCTTGCAATCGCCCATCGTCAAAAATCTGCACGACGCAGCGTTGGCCCAGATCCTTGAGCAAACCGGTGCAGAAGATGGTGACCTGATTTTCTTCGGCGCTGACAAGGCCAAAGTAGTCAACGATGCCATCGGCGCATTACGCGTCAAGATCGGTCATAGCGAGTTTGGCAAAAAAGTTGGTTTGCTTGAGGATGCATGGCGTCCAATATGGGTGGTTGATTTTCCGATGTTTAAATACGATGAAGATGGCGCGCGTTGGAGTGCTTGTCATCATCCGTTTACTGCGCCGAAAGATGGTCATGAAGATTATCTGGAAACCGATCCAGGCAAATGCATCGCTAAAGCCTATGACATGGTGTTGAATGGGTGGGAACTTGGTGGCGGGTCAATCCGTATCCATCGGGCTGAAGTACAAAATAAAGTTTTCCGTGCATTAAAAATTGATGCCGAAGAGGCGCAGCTGAAATTCGGTTTCTTGCTGGATGCATTGCAATATGGTGCGCCACCGCACGGTGGTCTGGCTTTCGGTTTGGATCGTATCGTGACCATGATGACCGGTGCAGAGTCAATTCGTGATGTGATTGCGTTCCCTAAAACCCAGCGTGCACAATGTTTGCTGACCCAGGCTCCTTCGATAGTGGAAGAAAAACAGTTGAAAGAATTACATATTCGTCTGTGCATACCAGAAGCTAAAATGGTGTCGTAAAAAATGATTCTGCATGATCAATGAAACATGTTTATTTTCTAGAAATAAAAAAAGCGCAGAAAGCCGCGCTTTTTTATTAGGGTGCGAAATCGGTTTATATTTGTGCGTCTTTTGAGAGAATCGGTTCTGAGAAGTATTGCTGAAGGTTTGCAAACTTCAGCGTTGCTTCTTACTATTCTTCGTCAATAAATAATCACTATTTGTCTATTCCGCATATGCATAAAATTCCCGAATCTGTTCTCGTAGTTATCCATACGATTGACCTCCAAGTGTTAATGATGGCGCGTGCTGACAATGCTGATTTTTGGCAGTCGGTGACTGGCTCTAAAGACTTTCCTGATGAGTCGTTGATACAGGCTGCCAGGCGTGAAGTAGCAGAAGAAACTGGCCTGATTGTTGCTGATGGTCAAATTCCGTTAGCGCACCTGCGAGATTGGCAACTTTCTAACATTTATAATATTTACCCAATGTGGCGTCACCGTTATACCGCGGGAGTCACTAAAAATACTGAGCATGTATTCAGTTTACAGGTTCCCTCGGACATTGACATCGTGTTGGCTCCGCGTGAACATGTTGCGTATCGCTGGCTACCCCATCGAGAGGCAGCTGATCTTTGTTTTTCTCCTTCCAATGAGGAAGCGATATTACAACTTCCTCATTACTTACGTGAATTGAGATTCTAGCCATTTTTTTGGCTCCCTTTAAAGTAGCGCCGGTAACCCTGTTATCTGACCTAGATCGAAGCCATGAAAATACGTATTGCGACCTACAATATTCACAAAGGCGTTTCATCTTTCGGTAGCCGTCCGCGTGTGCATGCGTTAAAGCAAGCGCTGGCACTGATGGAGGCAGATGTTTTTTTTCTACAAGAAGTGCAGGGAAGGCATGATCTGATGGCGGCGCGTCATATCCCACATTGGCCAGAACAGGCACAGCAAGATTTTCTTGCGGGTGATTCACACCATGTGGCATATGGTGTGAATGCAGTCTATGACCATGGTCATCATGGCAATGCCTTGCTAAGTCGTTTTCCGATTGCTTCGCAAAATAATCAGGATGTTTCCGATCACGCTTACGAGGCACGCGGTATTTTGCACTGCGTGTTACAAACACCGAAAGCTGAAGTGCATTGCTACGTGGTCCATTTGGGTTTATTCAGCAGCGGTCGTCGTCGTCAGACGGCAGCTTTAGTCGAAGCGGTGCGTAGTTCTTCACCACCGGATGCACCGTTAATTATTGCCGGTGATTTCAACGACTGGGGAAATCGTTTGAGTGAATTGTTGCGAGAACGCTTAGACGTTGCAGAGATTTTTGACGAGCGGATTACGGTGCATAGCCTTGAATATTATTTGCGCAAGTTAGTAGGGCGAGAGCAGGACAGCAAAATGTATCCAAGGGCAAGCATCAAGCCAGCCCGTACTTTTCCTGCCGGGTTGCCATGGCTACGACTGGACCGGATTTATTTGCGCGGCTTTGCGGTAGAATCAGCGCAAGTATTAAGTGGTCCGACGTGGGCCAAGTTATCGGACCACGCGCCGATTCTGGCAACTTTGCAGTTGAAGTAGAGTTCGGCTGCTAAGCGGATAGGATATATAGATAAAAGCACTCTTAACGTTAGCCTTTAGCCCTTAACTTGTCCTCCATTTTCTCAATGATAATCCATCTTCTGTTTCGCCTATGCGCGCGGTAAGCTTTAGCGCCGACAACCACCTCGTCCTTTTACAAAGTGGGGCAGAGTTTTTTCCGGCCCTGATTGGCGCCATTGATGCTGCGCTTGACGAGGTCTATCTAGAAACCTATATTTTTGCCGCCGATGAGACTGCCTTGCAGGTTAAGGAGGCGCTGAAGAATGCGGCGAAGAGAGGCGTTGCTGTCAGAGTTGTCACTGACTGGCTGGGCACTGGTCGCGTACGTTGTACGCTACTCAATGAGGAATTCCTTCATACCCCAATCAAACATCGCGTCTTCAATCCCTGGTTCCGTCATGGGGCGGTTCGCATGCATCGTAAATTGTGTGTGGTGGATCGTCAAATCGCCTTCGTCGGCGGTAACAATATCATTGACGACATGTTTACTGATGATGCCAATCATTCACCATTGCCTGCACCGCGCTGGGATTTTGCTGTACGTATTACCGGCCCGTTGGTGCCGA
>JACMQE010000191.1 GCA_014377145.1 Glaciimonas sp.
CATCTATTGGTCGCTACTGGTAGACTTGTTGCTAGCATTTTTATTGCATTCAACGTGCTCGAGGCCAGCCAGCCATCGCTGGTATCACGCATCGCACCGCTCGGCGTCTACAATACGCTTCAGGCGCTGGGCTTGTTTTGCGGCGGCGCATTGGGTGGTTTACTTCAACAGCATGTTGGTACTTCGTCAGTATTTATAGTAGGTGGTATTTCAACACTGGTCTGGCTTATAATCGCATCCGGTATGAAAAATTTACCGCGTTGAGGTCAGCCAGCCTCCGCAGTTACACATTAAACAGGGCTTCTGTAAAAACCGTATTAAGCGGATCAAAGTTGTATTGAGAAGTAGAGTCGTACGAGCGTACGGTGAGCATCGAAAATGCGAAATTGGCGCCTTTAGCAGGTTTATAAAGTTACTCATATTCAACCAAGCTTGAGGAGAAATATATGGCGTCGGTCAATAAAGTTATTATCGTCGGCAACCTGGGCCGCGATCCAGAAACGCGCTACATGCCCAACGGCGAAGCGGTCACCAACATCGCCGTGGCAACTACGGAAAGCTGGAAAGACAAAAATAGTGGGGAAAAGAAAGAGGTGACAGAATGGCACCGTGTTACCTTTTATCGCAAATTAGCTGAAATCGCCGGTCAGTACCTGAAAAAAGGTTCTTCTGTCTACGTCGAGGGCCGTCTCCAGACCCGTAAATGGCAAGATAAAGAAGGCGTGGAGCGCTACACAACCGAAATCATCGCCGACTCTATGCAAATGCTGGGAAGTCGCCAAGGTCAGGGCGGCGGTAGCGAGATTGATGACGGCGGTTACGAAGGCGACGACGGACGTCAAAGTGGCCAGGGCAGGGGCGGACAAGGCGAATCATCCTACAGCAGCGTACCATCTGGTCAATCGAACAATGCGCCAGCACGTCCGCAACAGGCTCCTGCTTCAAGGCCTGCGCAAGCGCCAGCCTCACGTCCGACACCAAATTTCTCGGATATGGATGACGATATTCCTTTCTAGGTATACTTTTTAATTTGTAAATAAAGTTCACGCAGCCCTTATAAAAGGCTGCGTTTTTTATTGTTAGCACTATTTTGCGGGAAATCAAATAACGATCAGTGCAACGAGGTTCAGCGCCAAAAATTAGCGAGCCGGGGATATAAAAAATACAACGTTTTGTAGTTCAGTAAATTCATAATCTTAAATCACCTTATTGTACTTATTCCCCATTATGCCTTTGCCTGAATTATAGGAATTCTAACGGAAGCAATATGAAATTAATTGGCATATTGGATTCACCCTAAGTTCGTCGAGTGACTATTTCCCACAAATTACTTCATCTCGATTTTGAGCATGATTCAGTTTCAGTTTTCGGAGACTTCGAAGATTTTCGAAAGATAAATCTCATTATCAAAGCGCCAACTCTGGTCCTGGACAAGGGCCAGATATTGATGAATTCGACGTTGATTTTGGATTATATCTCTACCCTCGCAGACCCAAGTGTGACATTGACTCCCCAGCGAGCTGACGCCTATCTTCGGGTCTTGCAGCTGACGGGTTTGGCATTGGTAGCGTGTAAAAAGACCATGCAAATTATCTATGAGCGCAATTTTCGACCACCAAAAAAGCACCATAAACCTTGGATTGAACGGATTCAAGGGCAGTTGATGGCGGCGTATGGAGCACTTGAGGCTGAATTATGCTCTGTGCCTCTATCTAGGAATCCAAGCCAGTTCGGACAAGTACATGTCACTATCGCCGTCGCGTGGAAATTTACGCAGCTGGTGTTGCCAGAGATGGTGACAGAGGTGGCTTACCCGGCCTTACAGTCATTTTCTGATTTTGCCGAGCAACTTTCGTTAACACCCCTTTGGTTTGATAAGTTAACGAGGCCAAATATTTGGTATGGCGAGGCTGATTTTCTGCAACGTGCATAGGAAGAATGTTGAACGGAGAAAGTCCAACATTTTTTTGCTCAAACATTGCCAGATGGCTATAGAGATTAAAAGGTATAGCTTGGCTTGCATCGACGTTGATAACGCAGATTTGGATTTGGTCTCTGTGCTGTGACAGCGACATTGCGATTCTGCTTATTTCTACTTTTTTGTGAAAGAATGCGCTTGCTGACTTGCGTTCGATGATGGGAGCGATAGAGTGACGTAATGATCAGTGGTGAGAGAAATAGGCGGGAGAGGGAACAAGTACCGAAACTGCGGATGGCGGTAGCGGTGATGGTTGCGCGCAGCACGCGCAATCATCATTATCATGAATATTTTCTCAAGAATTAATCACGGATTTCCAAGGCGCGATTCAAACTTAATGCGCCCAGCGAGCATACCGCACCTGAAAGCAAATAAAGGCTGACATACTCCAACCCAAAATGTGCGGAAAGGCCAAGAGCGACCAGCGGTGCGAAGCCTGCACCAACTAGCCACGACAGGTCTGAAGTTAAGGCCGAACCGGTATAGCGATACTTCATTGCAAAATTAGCGGTTACGGCACCGGCTGCCTGGCCGTAGGACAGGCCAAGCAAACTGAAACCGACCAGAATAAAAATATTCTGCCCAACCACGCCGCCTTCCATCAGCGTCGGAACGAATCCACTTAGCACCGCGATGAGCAGCGCTAGCGCGCCAAGCGTAGTGCGACGACCGAAACAGTCAGCAATCAAGCCAGAGCAGATCACGCCCACCGCCATCAGCCCAGCACCGATGACCTGTAAGACCAAAAAGCTACTGGTCGAGCGGGTCGAATATAACGTGATCCAGGACAGCGGGAATACCGTTACCAAATGGAATAGCGCATAGCTAGCCAATGCCGCCAATGCCCCGATGATGACGTTAGGTCCTTGTGACTTTATCATTTCGGCAACATTGGTTGGCTCTAACTCTTTCTCGACAAGTAAACGCGCATATTCCTTGGTAGAAACCAAGCGTAAGCGTGCAAATAATGCCACTACATTGATGGTAAATGCGCAGTAGAAGGGATAGCGCCAGCCCCAATCAAGAAAGTCTTCAGTGGAAAGGTTAGAGATCAGATAAGCGAACAGCCCCCCCGCAATCATGAAGCCTACTGGCGCCCCCAATTGCCCCAACATAGCGTACCAACCACGCCGTTCTGCCGGTGCATTGAGCGCCAACAAAGAAGGTAAGCCATCCCACGAACCGCCTAACGCGATGCCTTGACCGACACGCAACAGCGATAGCAAAACGACGGAGGCAAAGCCTAGATGCTCAAAAGTTGGTATAAATGCAATTCCAGCAGTGGAAATCCCAAGCAAAAAGAGTGCTGCCGTAAGTTTGACCTCGCGCCCAAAATAGCGCTGAAGTGCCATAAATGCAACTGTTCCAAAGGGCCGTGCCAAGAAGGCAAAGGAAAAAATCACAAATGCATATAACGTCCCTTCCAGTCGTGGCGCTAAGGGAAAGAAAACCGCTGGAAATACTAGAGCTGAGGCGATCGCATACACAAAAAAATCGAAGTATTCCGAAGCCCGGCCAATCACCACGCCGATGGCGATTTCTCCGGGTTCGATCTCTGAGTGGCGGTTGTTAGAAGTTGATGATTGCGCCTCATAAGCGGTTGACTGTGGTGGAAAATTGGTAGAGTGTTTGGTGTTCTGAATATGAATGAAGGTCATCATCGTCATTTTTCAATTTTTTAAATGGGGTTTCGGCTGGAGCGCGCCAAATATAAACCAGACATTTCCAAATATTGCTTGTAGGGGTAGGACAAAACGTCCAATCGCCAACGCACAATTTTTAAGATACATTACCATGATTTTAAGGCTTAGATTGGAATTTTTCTACATGGTTTCCCAGATAATTCGTCGCGGATTAATTCTTTTATCCGCGGTTCTAATGGCAGGTTGCAATATGGTGGTCATGCATCCGTCAGGTGACATTGCGTCACAGCAAAGTCAGTTGATAGTCGTCTCTACATTGTTGATGCTATTAATCATCATTCCGGTGATTGTATTGATCATCGTATTCGCCTGGCGTTATCGAAAAAATAATACTTCAGCGCCTTACGAGCCGGATTGGGATCACTCGACCAAGCTCGAACTCGTGATCTGGGGCGCCCCGCTGCTGATTATTATTGCGCTCGGTCTGATTACCTGGATCAGCACCCACACGCTTGACCCTTACCGGCCTCTGTCGCGACTAGATGCGCAACGGGCTATTCCGGCTGGCACTAAGCCGATGACGGTTGAGGTGGTGGCGCTAGACTGGAAATGGCTGTTCATTTATCCAGATCTGGGTATCGCTACCGTTAATGAACTCGCAGCACCAGTGGATGTACCTATCCACTTCAAAATCACTGCATCGTCGGTCATGAATTCGTTCTATATTCCTGCGCTTGCTGGTCAGATTTACGCGATGCCGGGTATGCAGACCTCGCTTAACGCCGTGATCAATCGTCCGGGTGAGTTCGAGGGATTCTCTGCAAACTTCAGCGGGGCGGGATTTTCTGATATGCGTTTTAAGTTCCACGGCATGACCCCAGAAAACTTTAAGCGTTGGGTAGAAGCGACCAAAACTAGTGGTGGTGCACTTAACCGCTCCGTTTACGGTCAGCTAGAAAAGCCTAGCCAGCGCGAGCCAGTGCGTAAGTACGCCATCGTTGATCCCGATCTCTATCATGCAATCGTGAACCGTTGCGTCGATCCCGCGCAGGCTTGTATGGATAAAATGATGATGACCGACCTGAATGTAAAACCGGGAAAATATCATGAGTAGGAGCACGAATAAGGCAATGAGTAAAGCAACGAATAACACCATGCATGAAACTGTACAAGAAGTCCAAGCAGCGCGTCGCGCTACAGCCATCGGCGCTGGCATGTGCGCCGCATTTCCCTTCTTTCTCGGAAAGCAATGATGCTAGACCATATTAATTTGACGAAGCTGATCTTCGGTCGTCTCACCTGGGAAGCGATTCCCTATAATGAACCTATCCTGCTAGCAACTTTTATCGTGGTCGGGATTGGCGGTTTTTCTGTGCTTGCTGCACTGACCTATTACCGCGTTTGGGGAACTTTGTGGCGCGACTGGTTTACCAGCATCGATCATAAAAGAATTGGTATTATGTACGTTGTTCTCGCTATTATCATGTTACTGCGGGGCTTCACCGATGCCATGATGATGCGACTTCAGCAAGTGATGGCCTTTGGTGATAATGCCGGGTTTCTACCGCCCCATCATTATGATCAGATTTTTACGGCGCATGGCGTAATCATGATCTTTTTCGTCGCCATGCCTTTGGTGACCGGACTGATGAACTACGTCGTGCCGCTGCAAATTGGTGCTCGCGACGTTGCCTTCCCTTTTCTTAATAACTTTAGTTTTTGGATGACAACCTTTGGTGGCATGCTAATCATGGCATCCTTATTTGTGGGTGAATTCGCCGGTACTGGTTGGTTAGCTTATCCGCCGCTGTCCGGCATTATGTCCAGTCCGGATGTGGGGGTCGATTATTATATATGGGCGTTACAGATTGCCGGGGTTGGGACCTTGCTGTCAGGGATCAACCTGATTGCTACCATCATCAAACTGCGTGCCCCTGGTATGAACATGATGAAAATGCCGATCTTTACGTGGACAGCGTTATGTACCAACGTGTTGATCGTCGCAGCTTTCCCCGTGCTGACCGCCGTACTCGGAATGCTGGCCCTAGACCGCATGTTTGGTACCAATTTCTTCAGTAACGACATGGGCGGTAACGCCATGATGTACATCAACCTGATCTGGATTTGGGGTCATCCTGAGGTGTATATCTTGATTTTGCCAGCCTTCGGTGTCTTCTCAGAAGTCGTCTCCACATTTTGCAGTAAACGCCTGTTCGGGTACACCTCCATGGTCTACGCGACCGTAGTCATCACGATTCTGTCTTACTTGGTCTGGTTGCATCACTTCTTCACTATGGGTTCCGGTGCTAGTGTTAATTCTTTCTTCGGGATCACGACGATGATCATTTCGATTCCGACCGGCGCAAAGATTTTCAACTGGTTATTCACCATGTATAAAGGCCGGATCCGGTTCGAAATACCTATGCTGTGGACAATGGGTTTCATGATTACCTTTGTGATTGGCGGCATGACTGGGGTATTGCTGGCGGTGCCATCAGCCGACTTCGTATTGCATAACAGTTTGTTTCTGATTGCCCACTTCCATAATGTGATTATTGGCGGTGTGGTCTTCGGCATGTTTGCAGGTATTAACTTCTGGTTCCCTAAAGCTTTTGGCTACAAGCTTGATGCGTTCTGGGGCAAATGTTCATTCTGGTTCTGGACGATTGGTTTCTACGTCGCTTTTATGCCGCTATATGTTCTGGGTTTGATGGGAGTAACACGGCGTCTCAGCCATTTTGAAGACCCATCACTACAAATCTGGTTCCAGATTGCTGCTTTCGGTGCAGTCTTGATTGCGCTCGGCATTGGATCTTTCCTGGTACAGCTAATCGTCAGCTATCGCCGTCGCGATGCGTTACGCGATACTACCGGCGATCCATGGAGTGGCCGTACGTTGGAGTGGTCGACTTCGTCGCCACCACCGGTTTACAACTACGCCTTCACACCACAAGTGCACGATAATGACGCCTGGACTGATATGAAAAGCAACAATTATGTCCGTCCGCAAAAGGGCTTCAGCGCGATCCATATGCCGAAGAACACCAGCGCTGGATTTATCATCGCCGCGTTGAGTGCGGTTTGCGGTTTCGCGCTGATCTGGCAAATGTGGTTAGTCGCCATTTTCGGCTTCGTGGCGATGCTGGCAGCAATCATCGCTCACACTTTCAATTACAACCGCGATTACTTTATCCCGGCGGACGAAGTCGTCCGCATTGAGGATGAGCGCACACGTTTACTGGAAAGCTATGTCTGAGATAACCACTTCCGCCGCTGGCACCTTTAGCGGGCGCTATTACGTCACCCAGCACCATCCCGAAAACGGCACCTTACTCGGTTTCTGGCTATACCTGATGAGTGATTGCCTGATCTTCGCTTGTTTGTTTGCCACCTATGCTGTGCTAGGTCGTAACTATGCCGGCGGTCCGACTGGCGCTGAGTTGTTTGACCTGCCACTAGTTGCACTGAATACCGCGTTACTGCTGCTATCATCAATTACTTACGGTTTCGCCCTGCTCGAAATGCAGCGTGAACGCCTTCGTGCTAATATGCTGTGGCTTGCCTTGACGGGGATACTCGGTGCTTGCTTTATCGGATTTGAACTGTATGAATTCGTGCATCTGATCCATGAGGGTGCCGGACCTCAACGCAGCGGATTCCTGACATCGTTCTTTGCACTGGTCGCTACCCACGGTCTGCACGTCAGCTTCGGTATCCTCTGGCTCATCACAATGATGTGTCAATTAGGTCGGCACGGACTGAACACAGAGAATCGTCGACGTTTGATGTGTTTGTCGATGTTTTGGCACTTTCTTGACGTTATCTGGATCGGTGTTTTCACCTTTGTCTATCTAATGGGAGTCTTGCCATGAACGGGCATCATGAACACCCGGCGCCTGTTATTGCAGGTGCCTATCAAAGCGATCGTGACGATCACGGTGGTGCCGATCACGGCACCCTGAAAAGTTATGCCACTGGTTTCTTGCTAGCCGTTATTCTAACTGCCATTCCGTTCTGGATAGTACTTGGCAAGGTATTCGAGAAGTCCAGCACTACCGGACTTGTGGTCCTCGGCCTGGCTGCAGTTCAAGTTGTCGTGCATATGATCTATTTCCTGCATATGAATACCAAATCTCAAGGCGGTTGGTCGATGCTGGCATTGATCTTTACCGTGATGCTGGTGGTCATTATGTTGAGCGGATCGTTGTGGGTCATGTATAACTTGAATCACAATATGATGCCAGGCATGATGTCAGAATCGATACAAGAAGCAGCACCTGAATCAATGCAGCAAATGCCTAGCAGAAATGAAATTCGCGAAATACCAAAAATGGACGGCATGCAGAATATGCACAAGATGCCATGACCTTCGAGCCGCGCCGCAACGCGGAGGGTAACGCTGCCATAACATCTCAGGATGTTGTGCCACGTTTCCGCTCCGTAGCGATACGGCGTGCGCTGGTTGTCTGCGTAGTGGTAGTTGTTGCAGTTTTTCTCGGACTAGGTACCTGGCAACTTAAGCGTCTTCAATGGAAACTTGATCTTATCGAGCGGGTGACGCAACGGGCACATGCTCCGGCGATTGCCGCTCCCAATCAGGCACATTGGCCACAGGTCAGTGCTGAAGCTGACGAATACCGGCATGTACGTGTGACGGGTACTTTTCTTTATCCACTTACCATCCGGGTGCAAGCTGTCACCGAACTTGGCAGCGGTTTTTGGCTGCTCACGCCGCTTCGCACCGCAGATAGTGCCGTGGTGCTGGTCAACCGTGGATTTATCCAGAGCAGGACTGGTGACTGGCGTCGCCAAAGTACACCCGATTTACTCAATTTAGATAGCGCCACCGATCCTACTGCGTCAGGGGACGTCACCTTCACTGGACTACTACGCATGAGCGAGCCCGGCGGTGCATTTTTACGTGACAACGACCCCGCCGCCAATCGCTGGTATTCTCGCGATGTGCAAGCTATTGCTGTTGCGCGCCGTCTCTCCCTTGTCGCACCTTATTTTGTAGACGCGGATGCAGCGAAAAAAACTGTCGCCCCAGAAGCTGGCGCAGTCATTGATATTGGCTATGAACAACCCATTGGGGGTTTAACGGTCATTGTCTTTCACAACAATCATTTGGTGTATGCGTTTACTTGGTACGCTCTTGCCTTTATGCTCGCCGCTGTCTGTTTCTGGGGAGTGCGTGAAGAGGGACGTAAAGCTGGGATGTAAAGCGTGTCGTACGCAAGTATGTCTGAGCTGTGAAGTTAGAAGCAACCCGGAAAGTGAAGACGGTGAGTAAAGTTGACACTTCAGCATCTATAAGTAACGCCAAGAAAGGGTATGCCGCAGCCACCAGCTTAGAAAATGCAGCTGGCCGTGAAAACATGATGCAGCTGATTCACCTACGCTGGATCGCTGTGATAGGGCAGATTACTACGATCTCAGTCGTCATGCTCGGCTTTGATATAGATCTTCCGCTGCCCCACATGCTAGAAGTGCTGGCCTGTCTTATTGCATTCAATCTCGCCAGCCAGGCACGCTGGCACGAACGTCAGATAGTCGCTAATAGTGAGCTGTTTTTAGCACTTTTAGTGGATGTTATCATCCTGACGGCACAGCTATACCTCAGCGGCGGCACGACTAATCCTTTTGCATTTCTCTATTTGTTGCAGGTTATTCTTAGTGCCGTTTTGCTGGAAGTCTGGTCAACCTGGACCATTGTCGCTATTACC
>JACMQE010000001.1 GCA_014377145.1 Glaciimonas sp.
GCTTGTCGACCTAACTGAGCATAGGTTGACACTTCGTAATGCCTATAACCCGCCTCCGAGGTAAGCGCGGCGATCATGTCCTGCATTTCGGCACTAGCGTCGTCGTCGGGTATTTGTGGCGGAAATTTGGCGAAATAGGTATTTGGTTCCAACGTCAGGTGGTACATTGACAGATGTGGGGGCGTAAAACTAATGGCCGTGATGGCATCCTGCTGCGCTTCTTCCAACGTTTGCCCCGGTAATGCGTACATCAAATCAAGATTGAAATTGTCGAATGTATGTTGTGCAATCTCTACTGCACGGCGCGCTTCGGCATCATCATGAATGCGACCGAGCGCTTGTAGATGACGGCCATTGAAACTTTGAATGCCAATCGACAGACGGTTTATTCCACTGGTCCGATAAGCTTTAAATTTTTCGACTTCGAAAGTACCTGGATTAGCTTCCATCGTAACTTCGACAGCGTCGTCCAATGGTAACAATGCACGTATATCTGATATCAATCGATCTAATCCAGCTGCTGACATAAGACTGGGTGTGCCACCGCCGATAAAGATTGAGTAGACTTTACGTCCCCAAATGAGAGGCAGAGCATTTTCCAGATCGGCACGCAACGCATTGAGATACTCTTCCTCTGGGAAACCACCGCCCTTGGACTCGTGAGAATTGAAATCGCAGTATGGGCATTTCTTGACGCACCAAGGAAAATGCACGTACAAAGACAGTGGTGGCAATGTGCTCAGATTTAATGCGCCAGGTTGCAAATAGGCAAGAGCAACCTGGGCTGCCCCATCCAGCGTCTCGTTGATTTTATTAGGCAACGTAACTTTTGCAGCTTTATGTGGCTTGCTGCCAATCAATTTAATAGGAATCATTGGAATTTTCTAACTAACGCCCGTATCGCTTGCCCACGGTGCGAGATAGCATTTTTTTCAGAAGAAGTCAGTTCTGCTGCGGTTTTTCCAAGCTCCGGCAATAGAAAGTGTGCGTCATATCCAAAGCCACTCGCGCCACGTGGCGTGGCGATGATTTCACCATGCCAGCTGCCATCCACAATGACTGGCTGTGGATCGTCGGCATGTCGGACAAATATCAGTACACAATAATAGTAGGCAGATTTATCTTCATATTTGGCCAGATCTGCGACTAATTTGCGATTGTTATTAAGTTCGGATTTCGGTTCGCCGGCATACCGCGCAGACAAAACACCGGGAGCGCCTTGCAAGGCATTGACACAAACACCGGATTCATCTGCCAACGCTGGCTTGCCCGTCAGGCGGGCTGCGTGGCGCGCCTTGGTTAATGCATTTTCGACAAATGTCAAGTAGGGCTCATCAGCCTCGGGGACATCGAACTCACCTTGGGGATGGACCTCACAACCTACAGAGGCCAGCATTTGGCCAAATTCTTTTAATTTGCCAGCATTATTGGAAGCTAAAACCAGATTACGTAACACAAGCAACGTCATGAGCAACTCGAACAGAAGAGAGGAAAGGCGGTACTGTAGCACTGCTAAAGGACAAGGCGCAATCCTGAGGGGTTGCGCCTTGTCAGGGAATGCAACCCTTCCGTGCAAGCCAAGGATTGGAAGTACTATAGTATCGAATAATTGGCCGTTGCTTGAATCAAACAACGTATTATTTTCCCTACTGCGTGACCGATTTTTTTATGGGGAGCCACGCCCAAAGCCCAGAAAATTTAGACTTCTTTTTGGAACAACGACTTAAAGCACTTTTTAGTAACTTTTCAATAACCGGTGGCAAGTATGGAAATATGTACATTTTCTGAGGCATCTACCATAGAAGACAGTCTGCATTGAATTGTACATGAGTGTAGGTCGTATAACTGCCTTTAATATTGCAATAAGTAGAGAAATGTTTGATTTGACCCAGTAGTATAGAAAGATGAGCAACCTTGAATGTATGGGGCTATCCCTAGATAACGTCCTAGAATACCATAAAGATTTGTACTTATGCTCCGCTGCGTATAAGAACGAATCCTTATGGTATTCCGGTTTACTGCAAAGTTCAGCACACTGGATCATGCGCGAGGTGATCAAAAAGCGCTGGTTGCGGATATATTGTATAAAGTCGCATTCATCTATACAGCACAATATTGTAATGCATCTTTCACCTCCGTCGGGTACTTGGTCAGCTCTTTTGATCGGCAACACTCAATTGACACAACACCCAGATACTCCGTTACCGACGATGTGTATCGGAACAAAAGTTAAATATGTCACTAACGTTTCTTCGGCAGGAGCAGGAGACAATTCATCTGTTGGAAGACGAAATTTCAAGATAACCTCAACCTCGAATTTTGCTGGTTCCCATCCCATTCAAATTCTCCCCATAAAAGAAAGCACCACGCAACGATTGCCTCCTAGGACTCATCCTCAAGTTAGCAATTTATTCACCTATCCCCAATCACAAGAGCGAAAGGGTATTTCTACGCAAATACAAGCTATGAAGGAACGTCGGCTGCAGAGATAATTCATCGGAACGAATGAAAGTGAATCGAACTTAGCCTCCATAAAGTTAAACCATATCCTTGATCCGAAAGATTTGAAAGACTTGGTTCAAGATAGAGACTACATAATTTTTG
This sequence comes from Glaciimonas sp., assembly GCA_014377145.1. Next base: position 2,605 of record JACMQE010000001.1, read on the forward strand.
TCCAAAATCCATACTCTAGCAAAAATACGGAATCTATTCGTTTAATTCGTATTTAAGAATTGCAGGTATTAGCAAAGGTCAAGGAATGGCCTAATACCTACATACAAAAATGTCAAGTGACGAATACCGAAGTTTGCTTTCAACACAGCCAGCAGGGACATCTTTGACCAGATATAAAACATTTGTACCTACTTTAGGATTTACTGGCCTAATAGACCCTAGGCTATTTGTGCCGTGCGCAGAAGATAGCCAACTCACATAGCCATTCACATGGCGAGCCTTTTCTAGGCACTCTTGGCTTCGTCAGCAACAAGCGAGCCAAGCCCAAAGCTTATGAAATTTGGATGTCTTTTTAAATCAAAACTTTACAGTAAAAAGATATTTTTCAGCAAGGCATCCACATCAGTTGGGTCGCGTTTGTCGTGAAACGAGTAGTGTTCCAGGAAGTGGATATGCTGCCATACCACCGGCGATATCTTCTTTAGCATCGCTAGCGCCTTGGCGTTGCCCTCTGCCTGATACCGATCCAGCAGCGCGGAGAGCACACGGAATTGTAGGCAATAACTACGTTGGTGAGTAGCCGACTACACTGGTTGCTGATGGCGATATCCAGTCGGTGTGTCCGATCAAGTGTTTCTTACCGCTGACTTGGGTGATGACCGAGCGAAGTTGGTGATACGATTCAATTTGGTTTTGCGAGCGGTGTACATTGCGTTTTAACTGCGGATCGCGCATATACTTGAGCGTATAACCAGCTTGTCGTACTCAAAGATCGCCTTGCGCGTCCGATGGTGTCCGGACAAAGTGCATAGTTTGCGAACCAAGGTAGCCTGACTCATTTCCTTGAGCGCCAGCGTTGCGATGTGTTGGTGAAGCGCGGTGCCAGAAATGTGTGCTATTGAAGCGATTATTCAAATACAGCTTGAGGCTGTGTGGCATGGATGCACCATACAGTGTAACTTCTCAATAAGCCGTGGCAGTTATACGAATTACACTCAGTCAATGCAGACTGTTTCCTATGGTAGATGCCTCAGAAAATGTGCATATTTCTATACTTGCCACCGGTTATTGAGAAGTTACTAAAAAGTGCTGTAAGTCGTTGTTTTAAAAAGAAGTTCAAATTTCCTGGGCTTTGGGCGTGGCTCCTTTATGCGGGCAAGCCTAACGTCTGACGCTGTAACACAAGTAACTGACCTATTCCGGTTTGTGCCAGGTCAAGCAAACTATTCAGCGTTGGACGGTCGAACGCGATGCCTTCTGCGGTTCCCTGTACTTCGATGAAATGGCCAGCATCGGTCATGACAATATTCATATCAGTGTCGCAGTCAGAATCTTCCAGATAATCCAGATCTAGTACCGGCGCACCTTCAACCACTCCAACTGAAATCGCTGCGACAAAATTTTTCAATGGCATTGCGGCAATAGTCTTGCTTTCAAGCAAAGTCGAAAATGCATCATAAGCAGCCACCATCGCCCCAGTGATCGATGCTGTGCGCGTGCCGCCGTCGGCCTGAATAACGTCACAATCCAGATGCAATGTTCGCTCACCAAATGCTTGCAGATCAAATGCAGCACGCAGGGAGCGACCGATCAAACGTTGTATTTCCTGCGTGCGACCTGATTGTTTACCGCGTGCGGCTTCCCGATCCATACGGGTATTGGTCGAACGCGGCAGCATGCCGTACTCTGCCGTGAGCCAGCCCTGCCCTTTGCCTTTTAAGAAACCAGGGACTTTATCAGACAGGCTGGCGGTACAAATCACTTTTGTGTCGCCAAACTCAATGAATACAGAGCCTTCAGCATGCTTAGTGTAATTGCGGGTCAGGCGCACTGCACGCAAAGCATCGGCAGAACGGCCGCTCGGACGGGTAAATATACTAGAGGCAGACAACCTAATTACTCCTTGAGGTAGAGGTTAGCTATATAAAAGACTTACGCAAAATCGCCCCTGCGGTGTTGTGCTCTCCTAGCTGCACTAGCGTGCTATCTTCGTCGACAAGGTTGGCAAACACGTTGACGGGACAATTCTGCGTAAGTTTTATATATAAAATTCGACATTATCGCTGGTTTTTCCACCCATGCTGACCGCGCTGCTCACTAAAGTTTGTATGACAAAGCACGCACAACAGCGTAAGTATCTTCATCATAGGCTAGATAAACAATACTGAACCCGCCCGAGACAATCTTCTTTACAATGCGATATCAGGCGCACTTTAGCGCGCATGATGGCAACTAGGCTTGGATTAGATTAATAAATCACAAGACTATCAAGAAGAAACAAAAAGGATAGAATTTTGACTATTTGCAGCATGACCGGCTACGCCGTCAATACATATCAGAGCGCCGCAGGAACGATCACCATTGAACTGAAAAGTGTCAACTCGCGGTTTCTGGATCTACAATTTCGGATTAATGACGATCTGCGCTCTTTAGAACCTACTCTGCGTGAAGCCATCATGGGACGCGTTAATCGCGGTAAAGTCGAATGCCGATTGAGTTTTGGACGCAAAGTCACCAGCGGTAGCATTCAGACATTGAATATTGCAATGCTAGCATCGTTGGTTGAATTACAAACTTCTGTATTGCAAAAATCTAGCGACTCAAGCCCGCTGTCGGTAGGTGATTTTTTGCGCTGGCCTGGCATGATCGAAGAAGCGGTGATCAGTGAGGATATGCTACAGACTGAAGTTCAATCAACGATGGCAACCACACTTACCGCCTTTATCGCGTCACGCGCACGGGAAGGGGCCGCGCTGATAGCCACGATCATCGCCCAGATCGACGCAATGGAAGTGATTGTCCAGCGCATTACACCCTTGGTGCCTCAAGTAATAGCCCAGTTTCAGCAAAAAGCCATCGCCCGCATGCAAGAAGTATTAGGGTTGGTACAACTGCTGGTATCTAACAATAATAATGTCGGCCAGAACACCACTTTGTCACGTGAAGAAGCAATGGATAGAATTCGCCAGGAAGTAACTTTGTACGGTATCCGTATTGATATCACAGAAGAACTGTCCCGATTGGGCGCACATTTGACGGAAACTCGCCGCATCTTAAAAACCGGTGGACAAGTTGGTAAGCGCCTCGATTTCATGATGCAAGAACTGAATCGTGAAGCCAACACGGTTGGCTCCAAAGCCACGATCAAGGAACTTGCTGATGCGTCAATGGAATTAAAATTGTTAATCGACCAAATGCGGGAACAGGTACAAAATTTGGAGTAGGCTTCCAGGCTGATTTCCACACCCTTGTAGCGCCTAGCAAGGTATGAAATCTGTGATGAATTTCAACATTCTACCCTGCATATCCTGCGGCTTGAGTACACGCTTAAGGTAAACTTGGGTGACCTCGGCGACGAGGACCAGTTCATGGACTTCGATCGTCATGCTTTGACTCCCAGCCAGCGCATTTCACGGTACGAGAGTTCAAGGGTGTTGATCAGGATGCTGTGCTGTGCGCGTCGAGGTTGCTATGACCGGTAACACATCGGTTTAAGGTCCAGCTACAGGATGTTGAAGCTGCCGGTAGGTGTGTAGGCGTCGCCACCTTGCCGTTGACCCGGCATTTGAAACCATTCGCCGATACCGGTTTTATATTCATGCTTTCGTAACCGATTTCTAGACCGGAGAAGGCGTTGAAGGCCATCTTTTCGTCGCCTACTGTGAAACTGTAACGGTAAGATGGAATCAGATAATTAGTGGCGATCTGCTCAGCTGATATAGACCTGATATTCCTCTTAAAAATGGTGTGGCTGTCGCCCTCACCGTGGCCATTGGTTAATCAACACTCCTGTAAATACTCGCTCTTTTTTGACGCAAGAATCTGCCTGCTACTGGCTCTTACCTCTGTTACTCTTTATCGCTGTCACCGACAGCCGTTCGCCTACTGACGACTGCGGCTCTTTGATCCTGTCCTTACGAATTTTTTTGATGGTATTCCGATGTGGTGCGACAGCATGCAACGGTACCACCACCTGCCACACCAATAACAACACCAAGCCAACATTAACGATCAGTTCTCCTGGCCATACTGGTGGGTAGCCGACCCAGAACAAGGCAGACAAATCAGCCAGTCCACCGACGCAAATCACCGCCATGATCAAGCGCAGTGCAAGTCGATAGGTGGATGAAACCACCAGCCAGGCGGCCAACACAGTCAGTAGCCCATTGAAGACTATATTTGTGGCGACCATCCAGTTATCCATCTTTACGTGTCCTTCTGTTTGGTAGGCAGTACAGCGGTCAGTCCCCAGAGACGTAAATAATTTTTTACGCATCTTGCCAATAATGTGATGCCGTACTGGCGCGCAATGAGTTGCATCACAGCTTTACAATGCCAACGGACAAAGGCCAGTTGCTGTTGCTGCGGCGACTGGTCGCAAATGATTTTTCCGATGGCTATTTCTTGCTCTTCAGACAGATTTCGGCCATTGACATATTGATCGATGGAACCGTGCATAGTGGCATACGAAAGTCCACTTAGTTAACGATATCCATTCCGATATCCTTTGCAGTACATGCCTACCAGCTGTCTGCGCTGTTAGTATGATTGTGTCGATGGTGTTGAGGCTATTAGCGCTTGCTGTTTTGAGATATCCGTACAAGCCGATGAATGGTGTTGTGGAGCCGTTGAATGGAGTATCGTCGCTACGAAAATGGTTTTCTAGTGCAATTTATTTTTGGAGAAACAGACTATTTATGTGTGTGAGATGGGCTTTATTACGGCGGATGGGGGAAATAGATCAGGGAAAATTGCAGTGATGCCATAGGGCAATATAAATAAAAATAATTTTTAATTATATTGGACAATTCCAATTGTGAAACGCATTCCATTTTCTTTTTGACATTGAAATATAAAAAATCTGCGCCTTGATAGACGATCTTGAGGATGGCCTGTTTGTCGGTTGCCATATTTAAATGCATGCCGTACTAACTTATTATTAAATGGGTTTTTCTCAACATGCCAGATAGCCGACCTTTAGTCCTTCTTTACTGAACAGTTTCATCGCTGGATTGGCTTTGATTAAGGGGATATCTGCCAGTTTTGGTAAGGGCATCACCTGATATTCATTGGCCTTCAGTTTGGCGTAGCGCACGGAGGCATCGGGCGTGATGGCGTAGATCAGATTATCAATCTTGGGACGGCCGTCCCAATAGGCATCAAAGGCTTTATATTGGATGACGACATCCTTTTGATACGACACGAATTGGAATCGGCCGGTGCCGACGGTTCACGGTTGATAGCGTCCAGCATATCGAGTGCCTGCATTTTGTGGACATATTCAGCCGACATAATCGCGGAAAAATCCATACTGAGGTTGGCAATGAACGGTGCTGCCGGGTGTTTAAGGGTGAAGACAACATTGTAGTCATCCAGCTTTTCTACTTTGTCGATGATGTTGTCCATTCCTATATCGCGATAATAGGCAAAACTCTGACCGGCTGGAATTGAGTGGAAGGGATGCTGCAGATCGCCCGTGCGTTTGAAAGAGAACAGCACGTCATCGGCATTAAAATCGCGAGTCGGCGTAAATCTGGTATTATTGTGAAACTTCACAACGCGACGTAATTGAAAGGTGGTGATCAATCCATCAGCAGATGTTTTTCAGGAGGTAGCGAGCGCGGGACGGAGCGTGGTGGTGCCGATTTCAAACCCGACCAAACGGTTGAACACCAGCACCGACGAAGCTTGAAAGGTAATGGCGGTGGTATACATTTGCGGATCAAACCCTCCTGGACTGCCACTTCTGAGGAAAATATCAGGGTCTTTGCAGCCGATGGTAATACCACCGGCCTGGAGACCCAAGAACATCCCTACGCTGGCCTTGATTAATAACTTACATTGACGCGACTTATATCCCATGGTGTGCTTCCTATCAATTTATTTACTTGTAGGGCGGTTGACCTTTATTTTAATCACAGTATCGAAGTCGTACGCACGTAATCTGATCGATTTCGCTAACAAACATGTGAAAGTAATAGAATTCAAGAAACCACAAAAATCGCAGCAACTCTGGCCATGTGGCCCAGAAATTGGCGGCTTGAGCAGTCTGGCCGACGATCAATCTTGTTTATAGACTCAAATTGATGGTTTATTAACCCGCTTGCTGAGCATTTCAGCACTTTCTTTACGTTCGATATAGCGGTCTACCAGGAATGAGGCAACATCGCGGGTAAGTAAGGTGAATTTGACCAACTCCTCCATCACGTCGAC
>JACMQE010000192.1 GCA_014377145.1 Glaciimonas sp.
CGCGGCCATACTCAAGTCCATGTGGCCAGACGACTCCAGCAAGACGGTTTCTCACGAGACGATCTATAACGCGCTGTACCTTCATCCCCGCGGCGAACTGAAGCAGGAGATGATTGCCTGCCTGCGTCATCACAATCAGGTGCGCAAGCCTGGCAGTTGCGGTGTAGACCGCCACGGCCTGATCAAGGACATGCAGAGCATACATATCCGCCCGCCCGAAGTACAGGACAGGATCATCGGCGCAGACGCACTTCACCATCGACATTGGTCGCCGAAACAGAATGGAGTCGCGCCACGCCTCTGTCTGGCCGCTCCCGCAGAGCGTGAAAGCGCAGTTGCCTGATTGGCCCAGTCTGGTGTGCCTGGTACGCATCGAGCATAAAACCGACCTGTTTCGCACCAACGAAGAAAACTGGAACCGCCGACAGGAGACCGCTCGGCATCTCTGTACGCGCCAGCTCACGGCTGAGCAAGCCAACGCGCTCGTGCACAGCCACTGGGACATTAAAAATTCATTGCAGTATGTGCGTGATGTGACCTTCGCCGAAAACGCCTGCCGCATCCGAGAAAAGCCGGGCGTCTTCGCCCGCCTGCGAAGCTGGACGTTGAATGTCATGCGGGGCCCCGGACACCATAACATTCACGCTACCAGCCGAACATTCGGCTGGGATGAACAGGCTGCTTGGGCATGCCTTAGCAGTGCTTGGCCGGAAGTGAACGACCCTCGGCTGCCATAAGGCTGCGACGTGGAAGTAGCTGGAGCGACTCATCGAGCCATTGCTATATAATCAAAAAGTCCAGCTCCAATCCGCGGGCCCGTTTTTGACGCGGATCACTTGAGTTAATCACGAAACATGAAAAATATAATCAGAAAAATAATCAAACATATTGGCTATGATTTAGTAGCGATTGATCCACTATATTCGCAATCAAAGAGTCGTAAATTTTTAGAGCTGTTAGCAGTTGAAAATAAACAAAACGATGACTTTTTACTTTCACCCATTAAAGTTCATATGTTCTGGGCGTACGGAAATCTTAGCAAGTTGGAAATTTTATGCGCAAAAAGTTTTATTCAAAGCGGATATGATCTTCTGTTTTGGAGCTATGAAAAGATAAATAATTTGCCCGAAGGCGCAATCTTAAGAGATGCCGGAGAAATTTTGCCTGAACATCGAGTATTTAAATATCAAAATGGTAGTTATGCTGGATTTGCAGATTTGTTTCGCTATGCAGTTTTGTGTAAAGAAGGCGGATTATGGGCCGATACCGACGTTATTTGCCTTCTTCCTATGAATACACTACAGAAATCTTCTATAGACAGCTTTGTAGTAATGGAAGAGACGGAACAGGGACAACAATTAAATAATAATGTAATTTACTGCGCACACCCACGGGCTGGTGACATTGTCGATCTTGCATTTGCAATTAGTGATCGGTTTGACACGGAAAAAGTTCGCTGGGGCGACTGTGGGCCGCTACTGCTTACTTCCCTCGCGAAAACATATCCAAATATCGCTCCTGTCATCATGGAAGCAAATTTCGCGAACCCTGTTGAATGGTGGAAATGTCCTGATATATTAAGAAGAACGCAAATATATAGCAGTATTCCTAGCGAATGGGGTTTCTTGCATTGTTTCAATGAGACATGGCGTCGTTCAGGGATAGATAAAAATGCAAGTTATCCACCTGGGTCGCTCTTATCTAGAATTGAAGTGATGTTTCCCTGAATATTACTCAGACAATAAAATTGTTTGTCAGTTCGACCATGGAGGCGCGCCTAGCTTTAAGCGGCGGCGCGCCATGACCGTATATGTTATCTGGTGTCCGACCGCTAAAAGGATTTAAGGGGGGCGGGTTACCATCATGATGGACCTTTTCGCGATTATGCACCTTGGCGCTAACCAGTGCGAAAAGTCACATTACGAAGCGCTTCGTCAGCGCACTCAGCGACATGAGTTTCGCGATAGCAATACTGGATACGAGAACTAGAACAACATAAGCTATCTGCCAAATGCCACCACGTCCAAATTCGCTATTACCTACGCCATGGAACAGGTCGACGAAAATAAAGTGCGCCGCATAAATTCCCAAAGTCAGCTTTCCCACTCGAGCGAGGGCTGAAACGCGAATATTTTTTTGGTCACTTAGCGCAGCCACCGCCACACCTTCCCCGAAGAAATAAGTTCCAACTGTGTAGTCTTGAAGGAGAATTGTTCCATAGACTTGACGTAAAAATGTTGTTTCCAAAATTTGCAGGCTAATGCCATAAACCGCGAAGAATAAACCAATTCCAAACCATCGGAGAGTCGGCTTTACTATCGATAGGAAATAGCCGGAAGCAAAAAACACGGTGGAGAAAAATGGGCCATTTCGAGAATTAAACTGTACGTGTATTCCAAGGGGCGTATCAACATAACTCTTCGTAAGCAATCCAATGATATATAGTACGACAGTTACACAAAATAGCTGCCAGTGCCACGCGCGACTGACCATCAAAGATGTAATTATTAATGCACGAAATAAGCTTGGTAAAAACCAAAGATGCACATGCGTTCCTTCAAAAATCGGCATTTCCAACAACCGCCAATAAGCTTTTTTTAGCTCGGGTAAAAACCCATTACTATAAAGCGAAGCAACGTCAAATGGGATCAAGTAGATCAGCGACCAAGATGCGAAGATGAGCAAGATTTTCATGGCCATGTCTCGTGTTGATGACCAATCGGTCGTGCCTAGTTGTAGCTGTTTCACTCCCCAAAAGTATCCTGAAATTACAAAGAAAAATGGAACGGCAAACCGCGCAATTCCATTGATTATCACGCTTAGACCCAAGGATGTTTGGAACGCAGTATCCCCTTGCATAGTAAGCGGGAATTTCACCCCACCACAGCCAGCAGCCAGCGTGATAGCTGAAACATGATCTAAGATTTTTTGAAATTGAACGGCAGCAGGTCCGTCATATCGGCGCCTGGCGCTCGGGCTGGCAGCTCGGTCAAGATGTGCCGCAAGTAGGCATACGGCTC
>JACMQE010000193.1 GCA_014377145.1 Glaciimonas sp.
CAGATCACCAGATCAGCGTCACCCATACATCGACACGGGTGGAGTAAATGTCCTCAGGGTGATCCACCAGACGCACGTGCGACATGACGGGATTGCTCTTTTGCGCCAGACCGCTCATATCGAGTACAGAGCAGCCTTTCCCTTCAACGTGCGCCGCCATCGCCAAATCTGCTCAATGGTGACCACCCCTCTGTACCGCCGATGCCATTAACCAGAATGCCATAAGGTTTTTCAGTATTTTGCAAAATGGGTGTCGGCCAACTTGTTTAGTCGGCTCATTACCAACGTCTGTCGCCATCGGCTTGACAGACGTTGGTAGCTTCTTCAGACGACCGCCTTCTACCGTCACAAAACTCGGGAAAAAATCTGTGACACAGGAAAATCTTTGTTACACGACGATTGATTAATCTGGCGTTTTGGCCAAAATTCGGTTTCCAATGGTTCAACCGACAAACAATTGGATTGCACACTACAGTCGCCGCACAATTCACAGACAGCTTCATTGATCACTACCCGTTTGGCTGGATCTGGATATTTGTTACGTTTCCGGCGCCACCGTTTTCTGATGTACAGGTTTGATCATAAATCATTGCTGACGTGCCGATAATTTCGCGCAACTCTCGTTGTACCGCATCTAATTCGCTACGGTGACGGATGGTGACGCCCGGTGCCTAATTGGTGGAGGATGGGTATTTATTCGGCTAGTCGGTCACAACAATAATCGGTGACACGCCTCCCGCCGCAATCTGGCGGGAAATCATCGCCGGGTCCAGTGGACCATCAAACGTCTGACCACCGGTCATCGCGACCGCGTCATTATATAAAATCTTGTAGGTGATATTGACTTTGGCCACTACCGAGGTGCGAATTGCCAACAAACCCGAATGAAAATAGGTGCCATCGCCAAGATTGGCAAACACATGTTTTTCGCTGGTAAGTGGTGACTGCCCGATCCAATTCACGCCTTCCCCGCCCATATGCGTGAACGTCGATGTCTCGCGACCCATCCACAAGACCATGTAATGGCAACCGATTCCAGCTAAACCACGACTATCTTCCGGCAATTTGGTTTAAGTATTATGCGGACAACCAACCTGAGCAAAAATGCGGTACGCGGTCTTTATTTGGATCCTTGATATTGAGCAGGGTTTCTTTGGTCTCCAGATAGGCAACCCGCTTTTTGACGCGCTGTTCGACCGGATGCCCGGCAAAATATTTTGAAATCCGCGTCGCTATTGCCCGAGCGATCTGCCCTAGATTCGACTCATAGGTCGCAGGTAACAGCCAATCGCCATAACCGGCACATGATTACTTCACTCACTAGTATCATCAAATTTTCCGACGACACGCGGACGCACATCATCGCGCCAGTTATATAATTCTTCTTTGAGTTGGTATTCGAGAATTTGGCGCTTTTCTTCGACCACCAGAATTTCTTCCAGCCCTTGCGCAAGTTCACGTACACCTTCAGCTTCTAGCCGCTATGTCATGCCAACCTTGAACAATCGAATCCCGATATCCCGCGCAATATCTTCATCAATCCCAAGATCTGCCAGCACCTGATCCGTATCTAGATAGGATTTTCCGGCGGTGATAATGCAAACTTTAGCATGCGGACTACCCCAGATAATCTTATTTAACTTGTTAGCCCGCGCATACACCAGTGCCGCGTACCATTTATAGTTGTTCAAACATGCTTCTTGAACCAGTACGGTATCTGGCAAGCAGATATTCACGCTATCAGCAGGCATTTCAAAATCCGTTGGCAAGGCAATCTGCACCCTAGCAGGATCAAGTTCGACGGAAACACCCGACTCAACCAGATCAGTCACGCATTTCATCCCTACCCACACGCCATTATAACGACTCATCGCCCAGCCGTGCATCCCGTATTCAAGATATTCTTGCACCGAAGAGGGATACCAACACAGGAATCCCGCAAGCCTTCAGAATGTGCTCGCTTTGGTGCGCGGTGTTGAAGGATTTCTCTGGATGGTCATAACCCAGCCAACACCAGCATGCCGCCCTGTTTGGAGGTGCCGGCCATACTGGCATGTTTAAAAACATCGCCGCAACGATCAACGCCAGGGCCTTTACCGTACCACAACAGGCCGAAGACACCATCGTACTCCGCGCCCGGGAATAAATTGACCTGCTGCGTGCCCCAGACACTAGTTGCAGCCAGATCTTCATTCATACCAGGATGGAATTTAATGTTTTCGGCGTCGAGATATTTCTTTACCTTGGCCGCCATCAGATCAACGCTGCCTAATGGTGAACCGCGATAACCTGTGATGAATCCCGCATTGTTCAACCCCTCCATGACATCACGTTGATGCTCTCATCGTATAATGGCCTGTGTGCCCGTCATAGAGGTCCGCCCGCGTTCCAAGGCGAATTATCATCCAAAGAAATCGGGGTAGAATCGGAGGGGTGCGCTTGAGGCGAATCGTCGGTAGACAATAATTCCGCCATAAGTGGTGTGTTCATTCAATCTCCGTGCCAAAAATTATTTTTTGATCGCGCTATGCGCAGGGCCTCCGGCGCATTTAAAACGTATCTACTTTGTGAGTAAATCGCTCTTTCTTGTGTGTTCAGTTCTATTAATTTTATTCATTGCTTACTGATGTTAATAATAAGCCAATCTCCGCCACAACGCACCTCATTACTTAAGTCAGCCCTTATATCGTAATATGGCGAAAATAGGTATACCTAACTACTTTAACAAGGAGTAAGTCCCGTGGAAAACTAAGTGCTCAAAGGGTGTAATGGAACCTTGTTTGGAGCCGATCTCCTCTGGATTAGTTGCTTCATACATCGCTCCCTCTATTATTTCCATTAGTCACTAGTTACGAATTCTGCTCTCCTCGGCGGAATCCACTTTTTTTGCCTATCTATTTTGTGCATTGCTTTGCCACCACTTATCGCAGCCATCAGAATTTTTATGCAGTCAATTGTCAGAAAGGTGCGATAGATTTATTTCATCAACCTGTAATTCGTTACCAGCTAATGGCTTTAACGATGTCAATTTTTGATACAGAGAGGTAAAGTCTGGCACGGTATCTTCAAACAATTGCTGAAAATCGCGAATCAAAAAATAAGTTTCCTGATACGAATCAATTTTGTATGACGTGCGCATAACACGCGCCAGATTAAATGGAATGCGCAGCGGCTTCTCACTGGTCAGGCAATGTTCAATTTCTCCTCCAGAGGATAAAAGCCCCGCCCCATACACCCGTGTAATCCTTGCCGACTTTCGATCAGGCCAAATTTGATGGTACTAGTACAGCCGTGCCAACATCGCTAGTCCGTCTAATCTCAGGGCCTTCAAGCCTCCTTTGCCGTATTTCTGCAAATGATCGGCAAAAATTGGATTAAACAAAAGCGGCACATGACCAAAAAAGTCATGGAAAACATCTGGTTCAACGATATGGTCAAACTTTCCCGGTTCACGCAACCATACTGTCAAGGGAAAGCGGCGGGTTGCTAGATGATCAAAAAATATGTGATCCGGTACTAATCTAGGCCCTGCCACCAAACGCCAGCCAGTAGTGTCGAACAGCAGCGTAGAACTCCGTTCAAAATGAGGAATGCCGTCAGCGATATTCATCCGTTCCAGATTTTCAATAAAGACGTCACAAGCGCGTCCCGGAATCAATTTGGCCTGGCGCTGATATAAGCGTCGCAATAACATATGCTGCAAGGGATTATAGTCTTCCCGCTCTTGCTCCAGTACGTACTGGGCGTCGATTTTGCTATATTTTCCACGCAAGTCAGTACCGTCATATTTTTCAGCAAAGGTCGCAAAAAAATCATCTGTGTTGACGGCATTATTTTCACGCTTATTCATTCTTAATATCCTAAAAACTTGCTATGTACATCTGCTCAGCGCTATCGGTTCATCTAATAAAATTATAGGCAATTAGCTGATAACAGATAGCGAATGCCGAAGACAAACTCACTGTGCAGTATTTTTGAAAGCATCCTTCAGTACACCATGCTTGATCTGATCCAGTTCAATAGACGCAAACAATGCGCGGAAATGACCTTCACCAAAACCTTGGTCTCCCTTGCGTTGAATGATTTCAAAAAAATCGGCCCAATCACGTTTTGCGTAAATATCTGCAACAGCAATTCACGCTTGCTAGCGTTACTGTTTTGCCATCGATAAAAATACGCAAGCGCTTCAAGTCATCTAGCTGCTCACCATGTTCTGGCAAACGCCGATCAACAATATCGTAATAAGTTTCTACATTTTCCTGAAAAGCGACTTCACGCGCTTTCATATTGGTGATACCGGTATAAATGTCATCAGTGCCAATTGCAATATGCTGAATCCCTTCGCCATGATATAAGTCGAGGCATTCTGTGATTTGCGACCTATCGTCTGAGGATTCGTTAATCGGAATCCGAATTTTTCCGCACGGCGATGTCATCGCTTTAGATTCCAAACCAGTCAATTTACCCTCAACATCGAAGTATCGTACTTCACGGAAATTGAACAAATTCTCATAAAAATTGGCCCATTCTTTCATGTGACCACGATGCACGTTATGTGTCAGGTGATCGATATAACCTCAGGCCACAACCGACTGGCTGTACTTTCGCCCCAGCTATAGCGACGAAATCGACATCGTAAATGCTGATATCACGGATGCTATCGGCACCACTAGCAACATCTTTACCACACCAGCGATCCACAAAATAAATTAGTGAATCGCCGATCCCTTTAATTGCGGGAATATTCAGCTCCATTGGGCCAGTGTGGCTATCAAACTCCCATGCACCCAACTCTATGCGCGTTTATAAGCAAACGCGGCATTTTTACATGAAGGCGATTGCGCAAGCAGACGGTCCATGCTGATGCGCAAAACGCTGGGCGAACGAGTCTTGCTCCGCATTGATAATGAAGTTAGTATCGCCCTGGCGATATCAGGTAACGGCTTTATGGCGATGATGCGCAATGGCCATGAGACCTATTTTTTCAAAAAAAGCACCAAGCACCTGCGGGTCGGGCGCAGCGTACTTGATCAACTCAAAGCCGTCTGTCTCCATAGGATTATCCCAAGTTTGAAAGTCCATGCTATCTCTTAAACACATTTATTAACGAACTAAATTGTAAATAACGACGAAAAACGTTAATTTAGCCACTATTTATCGGCTAAAACAGCATGGGCTTCTTTTTTACAAGGTTTAGTATAAGACGGTATAAATGGTAGAAAATTGCAAAAATTTTCTAAAACGCTATCATTCAGGAATAATATTGTGCAAATAATCAACTTTAGAGTATTTTATGGCCGCCGTGGAGATAGATAAAACAATCGTAAAATTTTGGCAATTTTGCAAGAAAATGGACGATTCACCAATCAAGAGGCCGTTGAGCGAGTGAACTTATCGTCATCACCCTGCTTTGCGACGCATCAAGCGACTGGAGCAAGCTAGCGTCATTTTTCAGTATGTAGGGCTGTTAGCACCAGAAAAAATTGGTTTGGGGCTATTAGCTTATATTAACGTTCACCTTGAAAAACACGGTGCACCTCAGGTCGTCGGTAGTATCCGATACGGCACCACCGCATCGCACTCGCCACGGGTTAATTTTTCGGCATCAGTGACGCACTGGCTTAAGGTAGTGGCTTGCTATGCAATGACCGAC